>JANOCH010000274.1:0-21025 GCA_031412015.1 Chitinophagaceae bacterium | reverse complement strand
TATTACCAGGAGCCGATGCATTATGAGTTATGGGTGAACAGCAATTCATTACCAAAGCGGGCCGACTTTACTGATGGGTTGATCAATGATTCGGTCCTTGATTTGAGAGCTTTTGCCAATTACTCAACCAACCCGGCAGATCCGGACCAGTTGATCAGTGATGTAACGGCATTGTTGCTGCGATATCCGTTATCAACCAATTCAAAGAACTATGTTAAGACGCATTTCCTGTTAAATAATACAACGGATAATACGATATGGACCAATGCCTGGAATAGTAATAACAATGGAGTGATCAATGTATCGCTTCAGGAAATGTTTAAATTTTTAATGAATCTACCGGAGTTTCATTTGTGCTGAAGCCCGGCCTCATCCCGACCCACTCCCAAGGAGAAGGCCACCAAAGCACAGCCCTCGCTTTTCGGAAAATCTAATAGCAATGAGCACCTCCGAAAATGCCGAGTAGAAATACTGAACGATGAATGGTGCGACGCAACAGGTGATGATAGTAGTAATAAAGCCGATGAATAAATATTGAAGACCTGATTAATAACCTATGAAATCTTAACTATGAACAGACGGAATTTTTTACGCAATACAGTACCCGCAGCCGTTACCTTACCGGCATTGGTAAACGGTTTTTCCTTTACCGCCTATGGTGCCAGGGAAAATGCTTTATCGTCGCTACTCCAACAAACTTTTACCGATACGGATCATGTATTGGTATTGATACAATTGGCTGGGGGTAATGATGGTCTCAACATGGTAATACCGTTAGATGTATATGCTAATTATTACAATGCCAGAACCAATGTGGCTATTCCGCAAAGCAAAGTATTACGACTGGATGGAACTGACAGGGCAGGTCTTCACCCGGCGATGACGGCTTTGCAGAATATGTATAATGAAGGCAAAGTAAATGTGGTGCAATCCGTCGGGTATGAAAATCCCAACTTCTCTCATTTCCGTGCTACGGATATATGGAATAGTGCCGATACAACCGAAGACAGGAGAGAAAGAGTGAAAACAGGTTGGATGGGCCGTTACCTGGAAGGCGAATATCCCGGTTACCCGGATGCATATCCCGATGCGGAGATGCCCGATCCATTAGCCATACAAATCAGCAGTGTTCCAACATTAACCGTTCAGGGTCCGATCTATTCCATGGGTTTGTCGATCACCAATCCCGAGAAGATCTATACGTTTGATAATCCTTTTTTTGATTATCCGCTTAACTCAGCACCAGCCAACAAAGAATTAAGATTTCTCCGGGTGATCTCTGAGAAAACAAAAATATATTCTGATATCATCCGGGCCGCTTATCGCAGATCGGCCACGATGGCAACTTATCCAACCGAAAACAACCTGGCGGATCAATTAAAGATCGTAGCCCGGTTGATCAAAGGCGGATTAAAAACAAGAGTGTACACCGTAACCATTGGCGGATTTGACACACATAAAAGGCAGGTAAATGCCAGTGATACCACTACAGGCAATCATGCCAACCTGATGAAAAATATTTCCGCCGGTATTAGTTCCTTCCAGCACGATCTGGAGATGATGGGTCTTGATGACCGTGTATTGGGAATGACGTTCTCTGAATTCGGAAGACGCATTAAATCCAATGCAAGTATGGGAACCGATCATGGCGCTGCCGCACCATTGATGATCTTTGGCAAACATGCCAAGAAAGGAATACTGGGTAACAGCCCGGATATTCCTTCAGATATACAGGTAGTCAATAATATTCCTTTTCAGTATGATTTCAGAAGTATCTATTCCTCTGTGCTTGAACAATGGTTTTGTGTAAAACAACCGGCTCTTGAAACCATCATGCTGAAGAACTACCAATCATTACCGTTGATTACCGGACCTTGCGGCGTACCGGATACTCCGGATGAAACCAATGACCAAGCAGATAAACTTCTTTTAAAAATGTGGCCCAATCCTTACGCTATCAATGCGACAATACAATTCTCTACCAATGGCGGGCATACCATGATCCAGCAAATCGATACATTGGGCAGGGTGGTAAAAGTGTTGACCAACCAGGATTATGCAGCCGGAACTTACAATGTGGATATTTACAATGATGGCCTGGCATCCGGCGTTTACTTTATCCGTTTGCAAAATAAATCTTTGCAAAAGGTTATTAATGTCGTGAAGATACCTCAATAATTTGTTTGTTTGTTTCTATTGATAATCGGCCCGGTTGAAAGACCGGTCTTTTTTTGTAAGACATCAAAATCAGTTCAGACTTTTAACAACAAGAGCAACAGAATCGCCTCTCGTGAGTTAATTAGTAAAAGTTTTCACGCCAGCGACATTTTTTTTCACCGTTTTAATCCAGCTATTTTTCACCTTAGCGATCTCATAAATGCTTAACCCATCCGTCCGTTCTACGATGTATGAACCCTGGAAAAGAATACCCCCTACGGCAAGAGCAGGATTTTTTAAAAAATCTTTTTGACCTGGTAGATCGGTAGCGGGGAACTAAAAAAATTATATTAGCCCGATAGCTTTATTTTTGATCAGGGAATTTAATTGCTCCTGAAAAATTAATCAATATGAAAAGAATTATTGCTATTATCGTCACCTGTTGCATTGCCGCCATTGTCATTTCAGCCACCCATAAAGAGACAAAAATGCTAAGACACGTTGTTTTATTCAAGTTTAAGGACGATGCTACTGCTGAACAGGTAAAGCAGGTAGAAAAGGCCTTTATTACCCTTCCATCGGCCATCAAAGAAATAAAGGATTTTGAATGGGGGACCAACAATAGCCCTGAAAACCTAAACCAGGGATTGACGCATTGCTTTTTTCTTAGTTTCGAAAGCGAAAAAGACAGGGATGTTTATTTACCCCACCCGGCACATAAAGCTTTCGGCGCCGTACTTACACCGTATCTTGATAAAGTAGTGGTGGTAGATTACTGGGTGAAAGATTAAGATTATTTTTTCTGCCTCTATAAATATTTCTTTATTTCCTCCAACAATTCTGTTTTGGTGATAGGTACTCCCATGATCTTATGATACCCTTTGGCATCTATAAAATATACATCGCGGATGATCTTGATAAGCTGACCGTTATTGATCTCGGGAATAAGCACAGTCTCAAAATTTTTCAATATCTCGCCAAGGTTCTTCGGGAAAGGACGCATATGACGAAGATGGGCATGACTTACTGCATGACCTTTAGCAAGTAATTCCGCTACGGCTG
The DNA here is from genome assembly GCA_031412015.1 of Chitinophagaceae bacterium. Taxonomy (GTDB): domain Bacteria; phylum Bacteroidota; class Bacteroidia; order Chitinophagales; family Chitinophagaceae; genus Terrimonas_B. Next base: position 17,806 of record JANOCH010000274.1, on the reverse strand, counting down.
ATTTAATAGCACCATAGGTGGAGCCCCAACCCAGTACCAACACTTTGCCTGTATGTTCACCACTATCCAATTTTTGCTCGGGAATATATTCTGCAATCTTATCTACCTTTTCTTGTCTTATTTTGACCATTAGCTGGTGGTTCTCCGGTTCATAACTGATGTTGCCGGTTATGTTTTGTTTTTCCAAACCACCGATGCGATGCTCCAATCCGGCCGTTCCCGGTATAGCCCAGGGACGGGACAGTTTTTCATCCCGTAAATAAGGTTGCAATTTTTCTTCACCGTGTCCCAGCTCGGTTTTGAACTTTACATGGATCGGTGGCAATTGATCCGTAGTTGGAAATTTCCATGGCTCAGCGCCATTGGCAATGTAACCGTCACTTAAGAAAATTACGGGTGTCATGTGTTGCACGGAAATTCGAACCGCTTCATACACCGCATCAAAACAATCAGCCGGGGTAGAAGCAGAAATAACCGGCATGGGGCATTCACCGTTTCTTCCGTAATACGCTTGCAACAGGTCACTTTGTTCGGTCTTTGTTGGCAAACCGGTAGAAGGGCCGCCGCGTTGTACATCGATTATCAATAACGGAATTTCAAGCATTACTGCCAGTCCCATCGCTTCCGCTTTCAAAGCCATACCGGGACCTGAAGTAGTGGTTACTCCCAATGAGCCGCCATAGGCCGCACCGATGGATGAGGTAATAGCCGCTATTTCATCTTCAGCCTGGAACGTACGTACACCAAAATTTTTATGTCTTGCTAATTCATGCAAAATATCAGAAGCCGGTGTAATGGGGTATGAACCAAGGAACATCGGTAATCCACTCACCTTCGAGGCGGCGATCAATCCATAAGCCAGGGCCTGGTTACCCATGACTGAACGATAGACCCCCGGATCCATCTTTGCCTTGGCAACCTTATAAGTTGTCGTGAATGTCTCTGTGGTATCACCAAAATTATACCCTGCTTGTAATACGCGAAGGTTGCTTTCCAATATATCCGCTTTCTTGCCAAATTTCTCTTTCAGAAAAGTGGTTGTATTCACCATATCCCGGTCGTACATCCAATAAAGAAAACCAAGAACAAACATGTTTTTAGCCCTGTCTTTTTCCTTCATCCCCATCGTAAAATCCTTCAGGGCCTCTCTCGTCATCTTGGTAACATCCATTTTAATGACCTCATAGCTTTCAAGGCTTCCGTTTTCAAGTGGATTTTCTCCTTCAGGGTAATTGGCAAGGCGAAGATTCTTCGCGTCAAACCCGTCTGTATTCACGATGATCTTGCCTCCTTTCTTGAGCGCTGTCAGGTTCGCTTTCAAAGCCGCGGCATTCATCGCCACCAATACATCGCAGGCATCGCCCGGTGTAAATATCCTGTCGCTGGAAAATCTTAACTGGTAGCCGCTTACACCCGGTAATGTTCCTATCGGGGCCCTGATCTCCGCCGGGAAATCCGGGAAGGTAGAAAGATCAATACCCAGGAGGGCTGTATTGTTGGTAAACTGGGTTCCGGTCAATTGCATCCCATCTCCACTGTCCCCGGCAAACTTTATAACTACATCGTTTAATACTTCTTGCTTCCGAATCATTTTTTAAAATTGTCCGTCAAAATTAGGGTAGTTTCTCTTTGTTCCCGCATTAAAAACGCCCGTTAAAATGATAAATGGCGGGATTTTGAAACCGATATTCCCTTACTTTGCTGACTCGCTAAATCTAAAACCTAATTAACAACACATGAAAAGAAAATTATCATTGCTGACTGTATTTGCGATCCTGGCTACGGTTGTCGTAAATGCACAGGCTAAACTGGTTGAAAAAGTGACCCGGAAGGGGGAAGAACTGGTTATCCCTTATGAAAAATATGTATTAGCCAATGGGCTTACGGTGATCGTCCACGAAGATCACAGTGACCCGGTTGCGCATATTGACGTTACCTACCACGTCGGCTCCGCCCGTGAAGAGATCGGTAAATCAGGATTTGCTCACTTCTTTGAACACATGATGTTCCAGGGTAGTGATCACGTTGGCGATGACCAGCACTTCAAATTGGTAACAGCATCAGGCGGTAACCTTAACGGTACTACGAATACCGACCGCACAAATTATTTTGAGACTGTGCCTTCCAACCAATTAGAAAAAATGCTTTGGCTGGAAGCCGACCGCATGGGCTTTTTATTGGATGCCGTGACACAGAAAAAATTTGAAAACCAACGCGAAACAGTAAAGAATGAAAGGGGACAGAGGGTAGACAATGTTCCATACGGGCTGCTGTTTGAAGAAATTTCGAAGAATATGTATCCTTACGGCCACCCCTATTCATGGCTTACGATCGGTTATGTAGAAGACCTGAACAGGGTGGATGTGAATGACCTGAAAAATTTCTTTTTACGCTGGTACGGCCCTAATAACGCTACGTTGACCATCGGTGGTGATGTAACTGCAGCAGAAGTGGTAAAATTGGTTGAGAAATACTTCGGCTCCATCCCGGCTGGTCCAAAGGTAGCCAAGATGCCTGCGATGGTTCCCACTATCGACAAGCATCGTTTTGTTTCTTATACCGATAGTTATGCACGCCTTCCCATGATGGTACAGGCGTTCCCAACAGTACCGGACTATCATCCTGACAGAGCCGCACTCGCTTGCCTGGCACAGATACTCGGCCAGGGAAATAATTCCTTCATGTACCAGCAGTTGACCAAAAAACAGCTGGCGCTGCAGGCAGGTTGTTTTAGTCTTTTATTTGAATTGTCAGGAGTCTTTGCATTCCAGGTAATTCCTTATCCCGGTAAACCGTTGGCCAATATGTATTACCTGCTTGACAATGCCCTGGATAGTTTTGAAACAAGAGGCGTAACGGACGATGATATCGCCAAATTCAAAGGTGGTTATGAATCACAACTTATTAATGGCTTGCAGAGTGTGGCCGGAAAAGTAGCTCAGCTCGCCGCCTTTGAAACCTTCACCGGCAACCCGAATATGATCGGCGAACAACTGAAAGTTTACCAGGCAGTAACCAAAGAAGATGTAATGCGAGTGTATAATCAATACATCAAACACAAACACCCCGTTACGATCAGTGTATTGCCCAAGAGCCAGGATAAAATGATCGTTGGAGACAACAACTTTAAAATTGACAATACCAGCTACAAAGCTCCTGACTATGGTTACCAGGGTTTGAAATATTCAAAAGCCAAAGACGGTTTTGATCGCAGCAAAATGCCGCCCAACGGACCCAACCCGGTAGTAAAAGTTCCAGCCTTTTGGAAAAAAGATTGGCCAAATGGTGTAAAATTCATTGGTACTAATAATACCGAATTACCGACTGTCACGCTTTCTGTAAAAATTCCGGGCGGTCATTTACTGAATGCAGGCGATCTTTCAAAAGCAGGCCTAGCTTCCGTTTTCACGGACATGATGAATGATGATACGAAGAATTACACAGCAGAACAGATGAGCAAGGAATTGCAAAAACTGGGTAGTTCTATCAATGTGTTCAGTGGTACCGAGGACATCACGTTCCAGGTACAATCGCAAAAGAAAAATCTTGATGCAACCCTGAAACTGTTAGAAGAAAGAATGTTCAATCCTAAATTCACGCAGGACGCCTTCAATCGTATACAGAAACAAAATCTTGAAAACTTTAAGCAGGCTAAAACGCAACCCGCCGCGGTGGCAGATGATGTATTTGCGAAATTGAACTATGGATCCAATCATATTTTGGGTGTGAGTGCTGATGGTAATGAAGAAACAGTAAAGGCCTTTACATTGGCCGATATGCAATACTATTATGATAATTACATAACATCACAGGATGCAGAAGTAGTGGTAGTAGGTGATATTACAGAAGCTGAAGCCTTACCCAAACTTTCCTTCCTGAATAACCTGCCCAATAAGAAAATTACAATCCCAACGATAGCGGCAACACCTGTCGTAGAAAAAACAAAAATTTACCTGGTGGATGTACCAAAATCCGCTCAAACAGAATTTCGTGTAGGATATGTTACCGGTTTGAAATATGATGCCACCGGCGAATATTTTAAATCAGGATTAATGAATTATGCGCTGGGTGGAGCATTCAACAGCCGGCTTAACATGAACCTTCGTGAAGATAAAGGCTGGACATACGGCGCAAGAGGTGGTTTCACGGGTGGCAAACAAACAGGAGACTATGAATTCAGTTCAGGTATAAGGGGCAATGCTACTGATAGTGCACTAATTGAAATAATGAAGGAGTTGAAAGGATATGCTGAAGGTGGAATTACCGAAGACGAATTAGCTTTTATGAAAAGTTCGATCGGTCAGCGTGATGCCCTGCGTTATGAAACCGGCGCGCAGAAAGCTGGTTTCATTGGAAACATTCTTGACAATAACCTGCCGGCGGATTTTGTAGACCAGCAGAACAATATCGTCAAAACCATTACGAAGGCGGAAATCGATGAGTTAGCAAAAAAATGGCTCACACCCGATAAAATGAATGTGCTGGTGGTAGGTGATAAATCTAAAATATTGGAGGGGTTGCAAAAACTGGGTTATGAGATCATAGAGCTGGATGTAGATGGAAAACCTGTTGGGAAAAAAGCTTTCTAAGAAAATCTGGTATGATAAAAATGAAACGCCATTCAATTAAGAGTGGCGTTTCGTTTTTGTAGCTATTATTATTGTAAATTTAGTCGATGGAAAAAGTAGTTACAATCAAAGGCTTAAAAGAAAAATCGTCCAGCTTTTTATACTGGCAATCAAAACCAGTTAATGAAAGATTGGCAGCTATTGAACTTCTTCGCCAGCAATATATCAAATTTAAATATCAAGATGTTCAGCCCCGATTTCACAGAGTTTGTAGAATTATTAAACAAAAGTGATGTATTGTACATGATCGTGGGCGGATATGCCGTCGGCTTTCATGGCCATCCCCGCTATACCGGTGATCTTGATATTTGGCTATTACCTACGCAAGACAATGCTAACAAAATTGTAAAAGCCATTGAATCATTTGGATTTGGTTCGTTAGGGATTTCACAAGAGGATCTAAGCTCCGAGGGTTTAATCATACAATTAGGTTATCCTCCTTTGCGCATTGATTTGCTTACCTCAATTGATGGGGTGAAGTTTGAAGAGTGCTATCCCAATAGAAAGACAACAGTGATTGACGGTCTCCTAATAAATTTTATTAGTTATGACGACCTGATTAAAAACAAAAAAGCAAGTGGCCGTCACCAGGATCTTGGAGATATTGAAAATTTAGAAAAGGATTAGTCAGGTGATATAGTAAGTATGCCTTGCCCTATAGATATGGCATACTTACTACTCTCTTCCGTCGAATAAATTCCCTAATCCTCCTAACACACTACCTTCCTCTTTACGATGATAAGTACCATAAGCAACGATCCGGCTGGCAAGCCTGCTGATAGGCAACGATTGAATCCACACTTTACCGGGACCGGTTAACCTGGCAAAGAATAATCCTTCACCACCAAATACCAGGTTCTTTATTCCACGAACAAATTCAATATCAAAGTCGATCGTTGGTGTATAAGCCACCACACAACCGGTATCTACTTTCAATACTTCGCCTTGTTTTAATTCTTTTTCGATCACGTAACCACCGGCGTGCATAAAAGCGAAACCATCACCTTCAATTTTTTGCATGATAAACCCTTCGCCGCCAAATATGCCGGTGCCCAGCCTGCGTTGGAAATGTATACCTACACTTACGCCTTTGGCGGCGCATAGAAAGGCATCTTTCTGCGCTATGATCGTTCCGCCTAATTCCAGCAGGTCCATCGGAATGATCTTACCGGTATAAGGTGCCGCGAAACTTACTTTCTTTTTTCCCTGCCCCTCATTGGCGAAGGCTGTCATAAACAAACTTTCACCGGTGAGTATTCGTTTGCCGGCGCTCATTAATTTTCCTAAAAAACCGGTGGGTTGTTGCGCCGAACCATCTCCAAAAATGGTTTGCATCTGTATGCCATCATCCATCATCATCATGGCGCCGCTTTCAGCAATAGCTGTTTCACTGGGGTCTAATTCTATTTCTACAAACTGTAATTCTTCGCCATGAATTTTGTACTCTATTTCATGGTTGGTCCGAGGTCTTATGTTCATGGTCGATATAATTTTTTTCAAAGGTAATAAAGAGAGGTATTGGCTATGCTGGTCAAAATGATAAAAACGGTGAACGGTAAACAACGATCGCCGGGATACGGAATGCCACGGTTAACGGCTTAAAACTCACCGGAGAAATAAATTAAGCATCGCTTTTTCCTTATCTTCCTGTACTAAAATCAACATATGGCAGAACAAAGCAATTTCAAACCATTTGTACCGGCCGAAACTATAATGGCGGAGCTTACCATCAAGTCAATCATAACCGGCGCCATTTTCGGGATCATCTTTGGCGCTTCTACGGTTTACTTAACGTTGAAAGCGGGTTTGTCAGTTTCTGCTTCTATCCCCATTGCTGTTATCGCCATTTCTTTAGGCAGGAGATTTTTAAAAACTACCATACTTGAAAATAATATCATTCAAACAACCGGCTCGGCAGGGGAAAGTATCGCGGCCGGCGTGGTATTTACATTGCCGGGGTTTTTGTTTTTAAGTGACCCGGGCAGTGCTAATTTTTTTAATTACTTCACGATACTCGTCCTGGCGATTTTCGGCGGCTTACTGGGAACATTGATGATGATCCCGTTAAGAAAGGCGTTGATCGTAAAGGAGCATGGCACATTACCTTATCCCGAAGGAACGGCTTGTGCGTCGGTTTTAAAAGCCGGTGAAAAGGGAGGCGAGTTTGCCAAGACAGCGTTCATGGGTTTAGGCTTTGCTTTTGCCTATGCCATTTTGCAAAAAATATTTCATGTCATAGCCGAGGTCCCGGCTTTCTTCACCAAGCAGACGAATAAAATTTTCCCATCTGCCCGTGTCAGTGGTGAGATCACGCCTGAATACATGGGTGTAGGTTATATTATTGGACCGAAGATAGCCGGTGTATTAGTTGCTGGTGGTGTGTTGAGCTGGTTTGTATTGATTCCGCTACTGTCATCACTTGTTGATTCTAATATCATCGCAGGCCAATTGGCAAAATTGGGTTATCTCGCTGACATCAATAAACCAGGAGGCTCTTTTGGCTGGGATCCGGCCACACAAAATTTTGCAAGTTGGTCTGACGCTATTTACAAAGCTTATATCCGCCAGATTGGCGCAGGAGCCGTAGCAGCCGGAGGATTTATAACTTTGATAAAAACGATCCCTACTATCGTATCTTCTTTTAAAGGCAGTATTGGCTCTATTAAACAAAAGGGTTTGGATGGTGTCAATGAAGTAAATGTTCCGCGGACAGAAAGAGATCTTTCTATCAAAGTAGTAGGAATCGGTAGCCTTGTCTTATTATTAGTAATCGCATTATTACCTAATACACTTATTCCTGGTACGAATATCGGCAGCAAATTATTATTGGGATTGTTAGTCATCATCTTTGGTGCCTTCTTTGTTACCGTAGCCTCCCGTATTGTTGGTTTGATAGGTTCTTCCAACAGTCCGATCAGCGGGATGACGATTGCCACCCTCATGGGAACCTGTTTGATATTCATCATGGTAAAGTGGACCGGGCATATATACGAACCCATGGCTCTAGTTGTCGGGGGAATGATCTGTATTGCCGCTGCTAATGCGGGAGCTACCTCGCAAGATCTTAAAACTGGTTACCTGGTGGGAGCTACCCCAAAGTATCAACAGATATCCCTTTTTGTCGGGGCCATTGTTTCATCGCTGGCCATCGGTGCTACCATAAAAATATTGGATCAGCCAACGGCGGAAATGGCGGCACAGGGTATTCAGCATGCAATCGGTACAGACAAGTTTCCAGCACCTCAAGGCACTTTAATGGCGACGCTGATCAAAGGAATTCTTTCCTTCAACCTGGACTGGCAGTTTGTACTAGTGGGTGTATTTATTGCCATTGTTGTAGAACTTTGTGGCATCAAAGCGTTGAGCTTTGCCATTGGTATCTATCTACCGCTTTCCACAACCTTACCCATTTTTATTGGCGGTGCTATCCGCGGTATCATTGAATGGAGAAATAAAAAGAAAAACATTCATATTGCTCCCGAAGAAGAAGATCTTGGAAAAGGAAATCTTTTTGCAACCGGACTGGTAGCGGGCGGAGCATTAGCTGGTGTGATCGTGGCCTTCCTCTTTGCAAACGACAAGGTCAGCGCAGCCCTCGCTAATGTCAATGCCGAACATGGGCTTACAAATGCCCTCGGAGGTGAAGGATATAAATGGTTGGGCGTAGCCTTCTTTGCTTTAATGGGTTTTATACTTTACCGCATAGCTATTGGAAAGAATAAATCATTATAAGGAAAATCTGTTTTACATTTCAACGGTCTCGCCAAGGCGAGACCGTTTTAGTTTGAGAGTATGGATCAAAACAGGGTTAAATAAAATTCATGTGATCGTATTGCTTACCTAATATTTTAACAGCATCCGCATTCAACCATTTGTTGAGTATAGTAGCGTATACATTTTTAAAATCCACTTTATATTTCAGGTCTCCGTCCTGGAGATCGTTTAGATCGGTCATGGAATTGATCACTCCCTTTTGTTTCAATCCGCCGCTAACTAAAAACATATTGTTGGCCGTACCATGATCGGTACCGCCGCTGGCATTTTGTGATACCCGTCTTCCAAATTCGGAGAACGTAAACAACAGTACATCATCAAAACGATTGTTCGCTTTCAGGTCCTTTACAAAAGATTTGATGGCCCCATTCATATCGGTGAACAATCGTTGCTGCTGTGCTCCCTGGTTGATATGTGTATCAAAACTTCCCAACGAAATATAATAAACCTTCGTGTTGATCTCGGAGAATATCAGTGAAGCGATTGTCTTCAGGCTTTTACCCAGCTCAGTTGTAGGATATTCAGCGGACGTAGGATGCAGCCTGCTTTGTTTAAAAATATAATCAGCCGATGAAAGTGTTTGCGCCATTGTTTTATACAGGTAGTCTACCGACTGCTCACCCGTTTCCATGGTACGGCTCTTCAACACATCACGAAAGAATTTTTCATTCGCTGTTCCATACAGTCTTTTCGGATCCTTCACCGCCATCCCATTCATGTTATTTCCTTTCATGGAAAGACTTAACACATCATCGATCTCAATGGCCTGCGTCGGTTTATCACAACCATTGCATTGTGCATCCAGGTAACGACCTAACCAACCCGAGTTCCAGTATTCGGTACTTTGGCTGGCAGTTTGCCAGATGTCCATACTGCGAAAATGTGAGCGGTCCGGATTAGGATATCCTACACTGTTGATGATACCAAGACTACCATCATCATACAACTCCTTAAAACCATTCAATGCCGGGTGCAACCCCACTTCATCCGTCAATGACAATGCTTTCTCTTTTTCGATACCTAACCGGGGCCTTGCTTTATAATACAGATCATTTCTGAAAGGTATCACGGTATTAAGTCCGTCATTACCTCCGCTCAATTGCAATACCACTACCACCTTATTCCCGGCTGGGACCATGGCTTTGCCTTCCATTGCTTTCAAAAATTTCGGAAGCATCAGCGATGCTGTTGCCAGCGAACCAATTTGTATAAATTCTTTTCGTTTAAAATGCATATAAAAACGTTGAGGCTCGAATTTCATATTTGTATTAACACAACTGATACTCCGGTGTACTCATTATCTGAATAGTTGCTGATCGGATAAAATTATACCTGTCTATTTCATCTGCATATTGTTTTATAACCGATGCATCCACTGCCGTTTTGGTTTGTAATAAAACTCCCGAAATGGTATTCACCAGTTTTTCCCTTGCTGTTTTTTCAAAATGACCAACATAGGGTTTCCACTCCACCTTCGCCTGTATCGGCTTTGTACCCTTCCCCAGTTTATTTTTGATCTTCGTAGCTGCCAATGATTCTTCATTTTTTCTTCCCATCATCTGGTCATCATCGTCTTTCGGCGCTATATTCATTTCATCGGAGTCATTGATCAATTGAGGTATCCGCATCCTCAGCATTAGCGTACTGCTGTCGATCCATGTTTTACCACCGGGCCATCCAGCTACGTTAGGGGGATAGAATAACATTTGTCCTAAAATACGCTGCAATACGATCAGCGATTCTTCATTATCCAGTGTCATCGGCAGCATACGCTGAATACCGGCGAGCAATTCTATAGGCGATTTTATTTTAGTTCCGATATTCTTTTCTTCGTAAAACCAATCGCTGGTAAAAATATCTTCCATCAATTGGCCTATATCATATTTACTTTTAAAAAACCGTTCTGAAAGCCATTCGATCTTTACTTTATCGGGCTGATCATTTACAAAAAACTGGTAGATCTTTTGGGTGATGAATCTTGCCGTTTGCTTTTGTTCGAGTAAAATATCCAGCACATCATCTCCACCAAGATCGCCCGTTTGACCCAGTACTGTTTTAGATCCATAGTCGTGCTGTCCCCTTCTGAAAATAAAGTCGCCTTGTGCCGTTGATCCCCAGCCGGTAAAAGCCCGTGCGGCATCTTTAATATCTTCCTCCGAATAATGCCCTCTGCCGAGTGTAAACAACTCCATTACTTCGCGGGCGAAATTTTCATTGGGATGACCTTTTCTATTTTGCTGATTATTTAAAAAATTAAGCATCGCCGCCGACTTGGAAACTTCTTTGAGGAGGGTGCCAAAATTGCCCAGTGCATTTCGGCGTATGATATCCAGCAAACCCTGCTGGTAAAAAACGTTGAGATTACGGCAGGCGAAATGACCATGCCAGAAAAAAGCCATCTTCTCCCGAAGCTGGGCGCCGCTGTTCACCATTTCGTTTAACCAATAAAGGTTAAGATTTCTTACCCCTTCCCGGTTCTTTTGTTGTCTTTTCTTTTTTTCCTCCGGAGTTAGATCCTTTTGTTGTACCCTGCCCACCTGGTCAATGCCCATCATCAATCCCTGGAGATAATTATCGGCCACGTTAATAAAATCGGGCTTTTTACCGGAGGCTTTTGCAAGGGCTTTATAAAATTGCTGGGGTGAAAACTCATCCAGGTCATTGAGCTGTTCAACGGCAGGGCCAAACCCCCCACGCCATAAAAGGTGCTGATTTTTTAACTGGTTACTCAACGGCATCAATCAATCTTTGGGGTAAGACCAATAATAAAACGATAGGTTTAAAATCGTAGACACTTATCATCAAACGGAAAATCCACCAGCTTATTTTTCTACATTTGAATAACAGATTCAAAGAATATGAGCATAAGGGCATTCAAATACCTTTCTCCATTGGTTATCTATATCGGAGCCTTTCGTTCCTTTAGTGTGACCGGCTGGCACATATGGCTGCCCCTGGTTTGGGCCTGGATCATCATTCCCCTTGCGGAATTATTCATAAAACCGGTTCCAGCAAATATGAATGCGGCGGAGGAAGAGCTGGCCAAAAAAGACAAGCTTTATGATTGGCTGCTATACCTAATTGTTATTCTTCAATACGTCTTACTGGTAAAATTCTTATTGGCTATGTCGCAAGATGTGATGACATGGTACGACATTACCGGACGTATTTGGGTGATGGGATTGTTATGCGGTGTCTTTGGTATTAATGTCGGCCATGAGCTGGGGCATCGTGTTGACAGGCGTGAACAGGCACTGGCCAAAGCCCTGTTGCTCACTTCACTTTATATGCATTTTTTTACCGAACATAATAAGGGACATCACAAAAGGGTAGCCACTCCCGAAGATCCCAGCAGTGCCCGGTTTGGGGAACCAGTGTACCTGTTTTATTTCCGCACGATCGTTTTCAGTTATATCAGCGCTTGGCATATTGCCAATGATGAAATGAGGAAACGCGGCAAGCCCGCTCTTTCTTTTCAAAACGAGATGGTACAATTCACTCTCATTCAACTTGCATTTGTTGCGGTGATATTCTTTTTGTTTGGATGGCTCGTTACCATCTATTTTTTAATGGCTGCGGGAATCGGAATTCTGCTATTAGAAACCGTTAACTACATTGAACATTACGGCTTACAAAGAAAATCTACCGGCGAGGGTAAATATGAGCGGGCTATGCCGGAACATAGCTGGAACAGCGATCATGTGATCGGTCGACTGATGTTGTTTGAACTCAGCCGTCACAGCGATCATCATTATCTTGCCAGCAGGAAATACCAGCTGCTACGCCATCATGATAATTCGCCGCAAATGCCTACCGGGTACCCCGGCATGATGTTGCTCTCCCTGGTTCCCCCTGCCTGGTTTTATGTGATGAACAAAAAAATTAGACAAACATCGGTCTCCTGACCCCGTTTCTCACACTTAGAGTATTCACTTAGGTTCCCTGGGTAAAGCAGCATAATGTTTCAAGGTGATCATAAAAAATTGTTAACAAAGAAAACTCCTGTCAAAAAATTTAGATAGATTTAGAGACCACAATTTTATCACACATCAAAACAATCACATGAGAAAAATTTTTGTGTTGCTGGTGGGAGGGTTCCTCTTTGTTTCCGGCTGTAATAAATCTTCCAAACACGACGATGGTTCGGCGATGTTGTCGGAAGAAGAAACATTTACCGCCACCCAGCGTAAATGCGCCGCCGATGAAATACTACAGGAACAATTAAAAACCGATGCTGCATTGCGTGACCGCATGAACCAGATCGAGGAATTTACCCGGAATATCGTGGACAACCCGACAAATAACCGGCTTCTTTCAAGCGGTATCATTGAAATACCTGTGGTTGTAAACGTTTTGTACAGGACAACCGATCAAAATGTTTCGGCCGCGCAGATCCAATCACAGATCGATGTATTGAACAAAGATTTCAGCGCTACCAATGCTGACTATAACCTGACATCTACTTACAGTAGCGTAAAATCAGGAGATGTGAATGTCCGGTTTGTACTTGACCAGGTGATCAGGAAAAGCACCAATAAAAAAAGCTGGGGACTAAATGATGCTATGAAGAAAAATTCAATGGGTGGTATTAATCCTACCAGTCCAACAACCAAATTGAATCTTTGGGTTTGTAACCTCTCAAGCGGCTATCTTGGTTATGCACAGTTTCCGGGGGGCAGTTCCACCACGGATGGCGTAGTAATTGATGACAATGCTTTAGGTACAACAGGCTCGGCTGCCGCTCCTTTTAATAAAGGCAGAACAGCGACGCATGAAGTAGGGCATTGGATGAACCTGCGTCATATCTGGGGCGATGCAAGCTGCGGTAATGACCAGGTAGGCGATACACCGCTGCATAATACTGCCAACTACGGATGTCCCGCCTCCGGACATAAAAGCACCTGCACAGGTGCCCCCGTGGAAATGACCATGAACTATATGGATTACACGGATGATGAGTGTATGTACATGTTCTCTACGGGACAAAAAACCAGGATGCTGGCGGTGTTTGCATCCGGTGGACCACGTAATAGTTTTGCGCAACCTTAAATCAAATCTTGATTACACATAAAAAGAAAGCTGCTTCAATTTGGAGCAGCTTCTTCATTTAAAAGTAAAAATCACTTTCCAATCAGCAAGCGAAATCCGAGGTATAAGGAAGATGTTGTGTTATTCAAACTGCTGGCAATATTAAAACCATTTGTTTTAGAAGTAGTGACAGGGCTGCCGGTTCCTCTTTTTTCATTAAAATAATTCAGTGGCAACAAATTATTGAATCCGGTTTCCAGATGTAGTTTCTTGCTTACTGCATAAGAAATACCCGGGTAAGCAGTTCCCGACAGTAACACGTTTTGTTTGATCAAAGAAACCAGAATTGCTATCTTCTTGTTTTTGTTTCAGGTAACTTCCTCCCAAACCACCCTGAACAAAAAGATAAAAACCAGCAGCCCCAATATTTTTATACTTTCTCAGAAATATACCTGCATTATAAAAATCTGCCTTATAATCATACGTGTTCCCACTACTTTTATCCATTTCATAAATACTAAACCCCACATTCATGCCTAATACCAGATTGTCCTTAATGGCATTCCCAAATACAGGAGAAATATTAATACCATTTTGCTTATTGGTTGTTATATCACCGTCTTCGTTTTTTGTGTTGATCCGCTCATATCTCCTCCCAGGAAGATAGACCCTTTTTTAATTTGTGCATTAGCGGAACAGGCGAATAGAGATACTGTAATAATAGCGAGGTAAATTTTCTTGATGGCGGCTGATTTTTGATTTAATAAAAAATTTCAACACAAATATTGAAACAAAAAAGGAAGCAGGCATTGACCTTACTTCCTTTAACTAACAATTATCCTAAGTAAAATAGAAATTTAAACAGGATGCAGCATTTTAAGAAATGGAGGAGCCTCCAAAATAATTATGCAACACGGCAGGCAGTTTTATTCCTTCGGCAGATTGATTGTTCTCCAATATACAAGCCAGTATCCTTGGCAGCGCCAGTGAACTTCCATTAAGCGAATGAACTAATTGCATTTTTCCGTTCGCATCTTTAAAACGGATCTTCATGCGGTTGCTTTGATAGGTTTCAAAGTTGCTGACCGAACTTACCTCGAGCCAGCGTTCCTGGGCCGCACTGTACACTTCAAAATCATAGGTAAGCGCTGAAGTAAAACTCATATCGCCGCCACATAAGTTAAGTATGCGATAAGGCAGTTCCAGTGCGTTCAACAATTTTTCAATATGACTGACCATTTCCTCATGCACCTCATAGCTTTTGTCCGGATGTGTTAACTGAACGATCTCCACTTTTTCAAACTGGTGTACACGATTCAGCCCTCTTACTTCTTTTCCGAAACTTCCCGCTTCCCTCCGGAAGCAAGGAGAGTAAGCTGTCATTTTTATCGGGAGTTCTGTTTCTTTCACTATTTCATCACGGTAAATATTGGTGACCGGTACTTCTGAAGTCGGGATCATATAGAAATTATCGGCCGGCATAAAATACATCTGCCCTTCTTTATCCGGCAACTGACCCGTACCAAAAGCAGATGCTTCATTGACCATAAAAGGAGGGAGATATTCCGTATATCCTGCCGCCACATTGTAATCCAAAAAATATTGGATCAATGCCCGTTGCAGTTTAGCGCCTTTGCCTTTGTATACCGGGAAACCTCTTCCTGTTATTTTTGAACCGGTTTCAAAATCAACGATATCATATTTGCTGATCAGGTCCCAATGAGGAACAGAGCCTGCAGGCAGTTGAGGTTTTACTCCTCCTTCTCTTACCACTACATTATCTTCAGCTGTTTTGCCAACAGGCACCCTGTCTGAAGGAAGATTCGGCAATTTCACTAGTTCATCCTGCAATTGCTTTTCAGTTTCAGCTAATCTATCAGTAATAGGTTGCAACAAAGATTTAAGTGAAGCCACTTCAGCCTTCCTGGTTTCAGCCTCTTCCTTCTTGCCCTTTGCCATTAACAAGCCGATCTCTTTTGACGCAGCATTTACTTTTGATTGCGTATTATCAAAGTCAAGTTGAAATTTTTTACGTTGATCATCCAGGGCAATGATCTCATCCACCAGGTCTATTTGGTTAAAATTTTTTACTGCTAATCTTTTCTTTACCGCCTGCGGGTCCTGCTTTAAAACTTGTAGCTGCAACATCTTACAAAAAATTTTCGCAAAGATAATCGCTGATTGCACGGATTTCACAGATTTGTTAGAATAGAAGTCATGGCTTTTAAAATTTTGCGCCGTTGACAATAAAAAAATGAGGTTTACGAACGGCATCCGTGAAATCCATAAAATCAGTTCAATCCGTGGCTATCTTTGCCGCTATGTTTATAAACGATGATCTGCAATCCCGCTGGTGGAACCTGGAGGCTAAACTGGTAGAACGATTTGGCAAGAAACCCGACCTGGAAACCATTTTGTTCCTGGTCGGCATACAGGAGTTGGGTGGCAAGGACGATAAATTTACCAAAGAACAAAAGCAGGACCTGATGCATATTGCCGTTTGCACCCTGCTTATACCCAGCGGTTATTATGAGCTCGAGGGAAAGGATGCCGATGGCTGGCCGCATTTTCGTCAATTAAAATCCATGCCGGATATGAATGCTTTTGAACAGGAAAATTTTTTGAAAGATCATGTGTTGTTGTATTTTGAAGAGAAAGGAATGTAGTTGTGAATGGTGAATGGTCAATAGTGAAACAAGAGAAGTCATTAGTTTTTGCCAGTTATTGTCAATTATAATCAAATAAATATTTTCCAGGTGAAGAAGATTTTTGTTTTCCTGCTTTGCGTATTGGCAGTGCAAACAAGTATTGCGCAAAAAGAAGTTGTTGTAAAAAAGAAAGACCGGAAAAAAGATGTGCATTTGCAAACAAGCATGGGTGATATTATACTTCGTCTTTCGGACTCTACACCATTGCATCGCGATAATTTTTTGCAATTGGTAAAACAGGGATTTTATGACAGCGTACTTTTTCACCGGGTCATTAATAATTTCATGGTGCAGGCCGGCGATCCCAACAGCAAAACTGCTATAGGCGGCAAACCTTTAGGTGGAGGCGGGCCGGGATATACTATTCCGGCGGAATTCCGGACCTCGCTCTTTCACAAAAAAGGAGCATTGGCAGCCGCCCGCCAGGGAGATGATGTAAATCCTGAAAAAGCGAGTAGCGGCAGCCAGTTCTATATTTCGCAAGGGAAAAAATTCACGGACGGCGGATTGGATTCATTGGAAACTCTGCGTTTAAAAGGGAGAAAAATTCCGGCTGAACAAAGGGAATTGTATAAAACTGTCGGCGGCACTCCACATCTCGATCAGAACTATACAGTTTTTGGAGAAGTGGTGAATGGCATTGAAGTCATTGATAAAATTGCCGCGGTTCCGACCAGCAGGGGAGCTGACAGGGACAGGCCAATAGAAGATGTAAAGATCATTAAAGCCAAACTGGTCAAAAGGAAAAAGTTTAAAAAATAAAACCCTGGTTTTAATTAATTTGATTAAAGCTATCAGACAAAATAAAAGCGGCTGATTTTTTCAGCCGCTTTCTTATTATAATACTTTTTTATCTTATTGTCCTGTTGGTGATCCGCTACCACCGCCACTATTAGCTCTTTTGTTTTCATCTTCAATGCCGGTATTGCGCTGACGAGCTGCTTTCACGGTATTGCTACCAAAGCGGTAACTAAAGTTTAACTTAACCTGTTGCATCTCACCATTCCCACTGAATCTGCTGTTAACCCCTGCAAAATTGGTACCTCCCGCCCACTTCATTGTTTTGAAAACATCGCTTAACACACCCCTCACGGTTCCTTTACCTTTGAATACGGTTTTTTGGAAACCCATATCTACATAACCCATCGCTTCAGATTTGATGACTCCCTGCCAAACCGACGGCGAAATAAACAACCCGCTTATTTCACCTTTCCATCCTTTACCAAGGTTAAAACTATTCTGCATAAAGTAAGTAAACGCGAAAACCTTTTGATTTACTTTCCTGTCACCTCCGCCAAAATCGGCTTTATAAATGGAGTAAGAAGAATTAGTGGTAGCAAAAAAACTATACCACTTGTACTGGAACGGATAGCTGATATTCAAACTTACCACATCCTGTGTCGCCAGGTTTTTCTTGGTAAGAAACCCTTTTGTTTTTTCCACGGTATCCGGAAGCTGTGCGAAAATATCCTGTACATGACTGTAGTTAAGTACCGTGGTCAGTTTATACTTAAAGATATTCGTTAACCCGAAGCTATTAGTATACTGTGGTCTTAATTGAGTATTTCCCTTCATGTAGGTATATTCATTCAATTTAAATTCAAACGGATTAAGATCCTGGTAAGCCGGGCGGTCGATCCTGCGGCTGTAAGAAACTGTCCATTGATT
>JANOCH010000273.1:0-3828 GCA_031412015.1 Chitinophagaceae bacterium | reverse complement strand
ACTATTAACAACAAAGATAAGATGCGAGTCCCCGGATTTTTAGATTGAACCATTGTCAAATGATTAGCAGAAATCAAATTAAAGCGTCATATAATACTTCAACCGGATGCAATGCCTTTTTGCCCGTGCCATCTTTTACCTGGTGACGGCAGCTGGTACCCGGTGCGGCGATGATGATATTATCCGCCGCCGCCCTTACAGCAGGGAATAAAACAAGCTCTCCTATTTTCATCGAAAGATCATAATGCTCATTTTCATAACCAAATGATCCGGCCATGCCGCAGCAGCCGGAAGGTATAACTTCCACAGAATAATTTTCCGGAAGCGATAATAGCTTCACGGATGGAGCTACAGATGACAAAGCTTTTTGCTGGCAGTGTCCGTGCAGTTTGATCTTTTTTTCTTCTTTGGTGAATTGGGCAGGACTGATATTTCCCTTTTCTATTTCCCCGGCTATAAATTCATCGATCAACAGCACATTGTTTGATAAATTCCTGGATGCAGTTAATTGCTCATCATCGGCCAGGTCTATATACTCATCCCGAAAAGTAAGGACTGCCGAAGGTTCAACGCCGATCAATGGAGTGTCGGCAGTTATCAACGGCGATAATAATGAAATATTTTTATTGGCGATCGTTTTAGCCTTTCGTATCAAACCCTTCGAAAGCCAGGCCCTTCCACTTTCAATATGTTCGGGTATGATCACTTCATATCCCAATTTCTCTAACAGCAAGATGGCCTTGATACCAATGGCCGTGTCATTGTAATTAGTAAACTCATCACAGAATAAATAAACTCTTCGGCCCAGGGACTTCTCCCCCCGACTTCCGTCGTCCATCTTTCGTTTTCTCTTTTTATACCAACTCTTCAAAGTAGTTTTATACATTGTTGGCATCGACCGGTCTGCCGCAAAACCGGACAACCTCTTTATCAATCGGCTTATAGGCCTATTAGTCATCATGAAATTATAAAGACCAGGCACCAGTGCTCCCAATTTGGCCGAAGAAGTAAAATTAGCTATCAGCTTCGACCGAAAAGGAACACCATTGGCATCATAGTAGTGTTGCATGAATTCCGCTTTCAGCTTTGCAACATCCACATTGCTGGGACATTCCGATTTACAACCCTTGCAACTCAGGCAGAGATCCATTACGTCGTAAATCTCTTTATGATCAAAGCGATTCAGCTTGTCCGAGTTGGTCAGAAATTCACGTAAGATATTCGCTCTCGCCCTGGTAGTATCTTTTTCGTTGCGGGTAGCCATAAAAGAAGGACACATCGTTCCGCCGGATAAAGCTGTTTTACGACAATCACCGGAACCATTGCATTGCTCCGCATGCTGCAACACATTTTGATTATGAAAACGAAAGATAGTTTTGAACTCAGGTGTTTGCTGGCCGGGTGTATAACGCAGCATTGTGTTCATGGATGGCGTATCAACGATCTTATTCGGATTAAAAATATTTTCAGGGTCCCAGGTTTTTTTCACTTCTTTCAACAACTGGTAATTCTTCTCTCCCACCATTTGTTTGATGAATTCACCACGCAGTCGTCCATCGCCATGTTCACCGCTCAATGAGCCATCGTATTTTTTAACAAGTGTTGCTATCTCTTCCGCGATGGTGCGGAATAACTGGTTGCCTTCTTTTGTTTTCAGGTTAATGATTGGACGTAAGTGTATCTCTCCAGAACCTGCATGCGCATAATGCACTGAAAACAAATTGTGTTTCTCCAGTATTTTATTAAAATCCCGTATATAAGCAGGCAGATCGTTTACATCTACGGCCGTATCCTCTATAACCGGTACCGCTTTATCATCTCCCGGCAAATTGCTTAACAACCCAAGTCCGGCTTTGCGAAGCGTCCATATTTTTTTGGTATCATCGCCAAATAATAAAGGAAAATGATAGCCCAATCCCGCAGCCCGCATATCTTCCTCTACCTGGTGAGCTATCGCAATGATCTCTTCCCTGTTTGTTCTGGCAAATTCTATGACAAGGATAGCGCCGGGATCGCCCTTTACAAAAAAACGATTCTTAATTTGCTCTTTATTTTCCTTCGTGCATTCCAGAATATAATGATCGATTAGCTCACTGGCGCTGGGTTTATAGTTTAGGGCGATAAGATTAGCTCTTAACGATTCATCGATCGTATTAAAATGTACACACAATAAACCAATTTCTTTTGGCGGCAATGGAACGACATTTAATTTGATCTCCGTGATAAATGCTAATGTTCCTTCCGACCCCGCTATCAGTTTACAAAAATTAAAATCAGGTTCACCCGCTGTAAAAGGCGCCGTTTCCAACAATACATCAATGGCATAGCCGGTATTTCTTCTCTCGACTGTTTTCTTTGGAAATTCTTTACGTATCTCAACCTGGTTTTCATAGTTGCTTAACAAACTTCTGACCGATCTGTAAATTGATCCTTCGAGGTTATCGCTTTCACATTTTTGATGAAACTCGTCGATGTCCAATGATTTGAATTCGGTTTCCGATCCATCGCTAAGCAGGGCTTTTACCTCCAGCAAATGTTCACGGGTGCTCCTATACACCACTGAATTGGAACCACAGGAATTATTGCCAACCATCCCTCCGATCATCGCCCTGTTGGCCGTCGATGTTTCGGGACCGAAGAAAAGGCCATGTGGCTTCAGGAACATGTTTAATTCATCGCGAATAACACCGGGCTCTACCCGAACCCAGTTTCCTTCTTTATTCAATTCGATTATCCGGGTAAAATATTTTGACACATCCACCACAATGCCGTTGCCAACAACCTGTCCGGCTAATGAAGTACCAGCGGTGCGTGGGATCAGGGATGTTTTTTGGGTTCTCGCAAAATGGATCAGCTTTTTCAGGTCAGCGACTGATCGCGGTACTGCTACGGCCAAAGGCATTTCCCGGTAGGCGGATGCATCGGTTGCATACAAGGTCCGCATCGTGGTGTCATCATGTAATTCTCCTTCTAACTCGTGGGATAATTGCTGCAATTTTAACTTCATCGGAATTAGGTTATTCTTTTGTTAGCCTGAGGCTATTTTGCAAATATATTAAAACAGCACTCCTTCCTTTCATTTCTATCGTATTCCAAGTATTTTAACTGACGTTTCCAACGGTAAAACATAGAACTTATAAAAAGGGTTCGATTAATCGCCTAAATAAACCAATTTCTTTCATCAATAGTGATATTATATCGTACATTCAAAAAATTTATTTAATCTAACTACTGCTTGTCATGCGTTTTTTCTTACTAGTACCCGCTTTTATTTCCTGGTCAACCCTATTTTGCCAACAACCTGTTTCTGTAATTACCCAACACAACAATACAAGCCGTACAGGATGGAACCATAATGAAACTATCCTTCAACATACCAATGTTGCTTCCAATCAATTCGGTCTTATCGGTTCGCTGCATGTAGATGAACAGGTATATGCGCAGCCATTGATAGTGCGGAATGCTACTATTGGCAATTATAAAGGGAGTGTATTATATATTGCTACCGTTAATAATTCCGTGTATGCTTTTAATGTTGATGATGTATCGCAGGGTACACCGTTGTGGCAGGTCAATCTTAATCCAGCCGGGCAAAGAGCACCGGATATTTTTGATTTGACTGATCCGCAGTATGGCAAACCCTGTGGTGGAAATTACCGGGATTTTTCGGGACAATTCGGCATCATTGGTACCCCGGTTATTGATACAATAACCAATACGCTATATGTAGCTACCAAGACCATCGACGACAATGGTTTTTTTTATGCGTATCTCAATGCACTGGACATCACCACTGGTTTGAACAAGACAGGCAGCCCGCATTTAATG
>JANOCH010000272.1:0-4046 GCA_031412015.1 Chitinophagaceae bacterium | reverse complement strand
CACGACGCCATCGTCAACACCAAGGATGTTCCTGCTAGAAAGAATCTTTACAATATGATCCGCATCTTCCAGGCTTATGCATTTATGATCTTAACGGACGAGTATGGCTATATTCCCTATAGTGAGGGAGGTGTTGGTTATTCAGACCAGGTGTTTTTCCCCAAGTATGACTCACAACAGGATATTTATCCAAAGATCATCCAGGAATTCACCGAGGCATCCGCCGCGTTGGATGCAGCAAGTACCATAGAAACGTCTGATGTTTTATATGCAGGCGATATTGCAAAATGGAAAAAATTCGGCTATTCTCTTTTATTAAGAGCCGGTATGAGGCTTAGTAAAATTGATCCGGCCAAAGCACAGGCTACGGTGCAGGCTGCTGTAGCCGGTGGTGTTATTCTTGCAAATGCGGATAATGCCTATATGAGGCATGATGCCAATTATGTTCAGCCAATCGGCAATATGTTGAATACGACCGAAGCTGCTAATTTCTATTTGGCAAAACCATTTGTTGATACACTAAAATTAAAAAATGATCCCCGTTTGTCGGCCATTGCGATAAGATATAAAGGCGCTACTTCTGGTCCGACACAGACACCCGCCATTGGTTCTACCGCGGCGGCTGACCAGATCGGTATGCCAATGGGCTACGACAACGGTACTATTGTTGCCAGGGCTACCGCTGATGGACTTGCAAGCTTCTACGACTATAGCCAGGTGGATCGCAGAAGAGTAGCAAAGACAACTTCTCCCGTATTTTTTGTTACCGCGTCTCAAACGCTATTATTACTTGCTGAGGCAGCCTTCAGAGGTTGGATAACAACTGGAACCGCAGCACAATACTTTGCGGATGGCATTAGCGCCCACATGGAACAGATGGTAACCTATGACCCTGCCTCGGCTATTTCCGCCGCTGCCCGCAATGAATATATCGCGGCCAATCCACTGGTGGCCGGACAGGAATTACAACAGATCAATACACAATACTGGATATCCTCGTTTTTGAATGGACCAGAAGCATTTGCTAATTTTAGGAGAAGCGGTTTTCCATCATTGACCCCTAATCCTTATGGTCAACCAAACAATCCTGATGTACCCAACGGAACTTTTATCCGCCGATTGACGTATCCAACGGCTGAACTTTCTGTCAATTCAACAAATGTAAATGCGGCCATTGCAGGACAGGGACCGGACAGACTGGATACAAGAGTGTGGTGGGATAAACCATAAACGTTTATACTAGCAGTTGTCCCATTATATAAGCAGTAAGACCTTTTGTTTCTACAACGGGTCTTTTCTTTATTTGTCAGCATTGACCCTATCCAATAATGCAGATCAAAAGGGATTAGTTTATTTTTACAAAGCACCTGAACCTGAATATATGTTGTACTAAGGATGGATTTTTACGTACAGTATTACAGAGGATATTAAGCAGTATCGTTGGTTGGGATGCATAAATCAGAAATCATGAATAAGAAATTAAGAAGCCATGATTGGTTTGGCCGGAAAGATAAGGACGGGATCATTTACCGGAGCTGGATGAAAAACCAGGGGATGCCTCCTGATATGTTTGACGGCAGACCTGTTATCGGCATTTGTAATACCTGGAGTGAATTAACCCCCTGCAATGCACACCTGCGTGGCATCGCAGATATGGTAAAACGTGGCGTGTATGAAGCGGGAGGTTTTCCACTGGAGTTTCCCATCATGTCATTGGGTGAAACGCTGCTAAAACCCACGGCTATGCTTTTTAGAAATTTAGCGAGCATGGATGCAGAAGAATCTATTCGTGGAAACCCGCTGGATGGAGTGGTGCTATTGACCGGTTGTGATAAAACAACACCATCGACGGTAATGGGAGCTTCGAGTGTAAACCTGCCAACGATTGTTGTTCCGGGAGGACCTATGTTGAACGGAAAATATAAGGGTGGTGACATAGGTTCTGGTACGCATGTATGGAAGTTTGATGAGGATATGAAGACCGGTAAAATGACGCAGGAAGAGTGTACGATCGCTGAAAGTTGTATGAGCCGTAGTGTGGGTCATTGCATGACGATGGGTACTGCCTCTACCATGGCCTGTATGGTGGAATCGCTGGGACTTACATTACCCGGTGCCGCTGCTATTCCTGCCGCGGATTCAAGAAGAAAGGTATTGGCACAACTAAGCGGCCGGAGAATTGTGGAAATGGTAAAGGAAGATCTGACCATTTCAAAGATCTTAACAAGAGAAGCATTTGAGAATGCTATTAAAGTAAATGCAGCTGTTGGTGGATCATCCAACTTTATTATTCACCTGACTGCTATTGCCGGCCGGATTGGTGTAGACCTTACGCTGGAAGATTTTGATGAGCTCGGAAGTAAAATCCCCTTGCTGCTAAACCTGATGCCTTCCGGAAAGTTTTTGATGGAAGATTTTTATTATGCCGGTGGACTACCCGTTATCTTAAATGAGTTGAAAGGTCATTTGCATAAGAGCGCCATCACCGTTACCGGGAAAAATCATGAAGAAAATATAAAAGGAGCAACTGATTGTTACAATGACCAGGTCATTGCTTCCTATGACAAACCATTGATAGCAGAAGCAGGATGCGTGGTAGTAAAAGGCAATCTTGCCAAAAATGGCGCGGTGATGAAACCTTCCGCCGCTACGCCGGCATTGATGAAACATAAAGGTCGTGCAGTGGTATTTGAAAGCATTGAAGATTATCATGCGAGGGTTGACGATCCGGATCTCGACATCGATGAGACTTGCGTAATGGTATTGAAATATGTGGGTCCCGTGGGATACCCGGGAATGCCTGAAGTGGGTAATATGGCTTTACCTCAAAAAATATTGAAAAAGGGTGTAACCGATATGGTTCGCATTTCGGATGGACGAATGAGCGGCACCGCCTACGGAACAGTCGTATTACATGTATCGCCTGAATCAGCCATTGGCGGCACGCTGGCCCTGGTGCAAAATGGTGATATGATCGAACTGGATGTATCGCAGCGTAAACTACATTTAGATGTATCTGATGAAGAATTAGAAAAAAGAAGAGCCAAATGGGTGGCGCCTAAAGCCGCAACATCGAGAGGCTATGTAAACCTGTATATAAAGCATGTAATGGGAGCCGATAAAGGAGCTGATCTTGATTTCTTACAGGGAAGTTCCGGTTCGGAGGTAACAAGAGATTCGCATTGATGTCCTGCTGTCGATAACCATGGGCCCATCATTTGAAGTTTTTGATTTTAAAAAAATAATAAATTGAGTATGAGAAATCTTTTCATCATTTCACTATTGGCTATTATCGTTAGTTGTAATAGCAATACTGAAAATAAAGATCAACCTTTGGAAAAAAAATATAAAACAATGGGTACCATTGAACGGTTTGATTCATCCCTGAATATCATCATCTCCCCCACTGCCAGTGCAGAGGTAATTGCCGAAGGTTTTGAATGGAGCGAAGGACCGCTCTGGATCGAAAAACATAATATGCTTTTGTTTTCCGATGTACCTACTAACACGGTGTATAAATGGACCGAAGAAAAAGGCAAAGAAATTTATCTCAAACCATCGGGCTTTAGCGGCACCGCTACTGAAAGTAAAGAACCGGGTAGTAATGGCCTGACATTAGATCCTGATGGAAATTTAGTTTTATGCCAGCATGGTAACCGGCAGATGGCAAGAATGGATGCACCACTTGATAAACCGGAAGCAAAATATATAACGATCGCAGATAAATTTAATGGCAAGCGGTTCAGCAGTCCGAACGATGCTGTTTATAACAGCGCAGGTGAATTATTTTTTACTGACCCCCCGTATGGACTACCAGCTCAAAACGATAGCGACCCCGCCAAAGAAATATCCTTCAACGGCGTTTACAAAGTTAAAAAGAGTGGTGAAGTGATCTTATTAACGGATAGTATCACCCGGCCGAATGGCATCGCTTTTCTACCCGGAGAAAAAAAACTGATCGTTGCTTGTTCTGATCCGGATAAACCAAACTGGTATGTATTTGACATCAATGGTGATTCAGCCAGCAATGGAAAAATATTTTATTC
>JANOCH010000271.1:0-2397 GCA_031412015.1 Chitinophagaceae bacterium | reverse complement strand
GTAGAGCCTTCATCAATGGCAATTTTATAATCGCTGCTCATACCCATGGAGAGGATTTGAAGCCTGTGTTTTGTTTCCCCGGTGACAAGATGAGGTATGGCGTAGGTATCGAAAATTGTTTTCAGGTTGCGAAATTCATTTCTCACCTTATTCATATCATCCGTAAAGGAAGCCATACCCATCAATCCTTTCGCGCTGATATTGGTCAGCCCGCTTTCGCTGGAATTAATTTCTGTTATTACTTCGTCGAGTTCTTCCTCGTCAAATCCAAACTTTGTTTCCTCTTGTGCAATATATACCTGCAGCAGGCAGTCGATAACTCTTTTGCTCTTAATGGCCTGCTTATTTATTTCCTGTAACAACTTCAGGGTATCCACCCCATGTACCAGGTGAACAAAGCGTGCTATGTATTTTACTTTATTGCTTTGCAAGTGCCCGATAAAATGCCAGCGAATGTCTTTTGGCAACTGGGCTTCTTTATCCACTAATTCCTGTACATAGTTCTCGCCAAAATCCCGGTGCCCCAGATCATACAACTCCTTTATGTCCTCAACCGGCTTGGTTTTGGAAACCGCGATAAGTGTTACTTTTCGCGATGTCAACTCATTGATTATCTCCTGGTATTTTTCTTTATTTACCGCCATATTCATTACAAACTTAAATCGCCCCAAATAAAAAATGTGCATCTGAACTCTGGAGCTATGTCGAAGGGTTCATTAGCACATTTTCATAACTTGTCCCTCAATAATGGACGTGAATTTGCACATTTTCATATTTGCACATTATCCCTTCAAAATACTCCTGCTGATCACGATCCGCTGCACTTCACTGGTTCCTTCGTAGATCTGGGTGATCTTGGCATCCCGCATCAGGCGTTCTACGTGGTACTCTTTTACAAATCCATACCCACCATGAACCTGCACGGCTTCTACGGCGGCCCACATGGCTGCCTCCGAGGAAAATACTTTTGCCATCGAACTACTTAATGTATAGTCAATATTATTATCCTTTTCCCAGGCTGCCTTTAAACAAAGTAATCTCGCAGCTTCCACTTTTGTTGCCATGTCAGCCAGTTTGAACGCAATGATCTGGTGGTTCATGATCTCGGTACCAAAGGCCTTTCTTATTTTGGAGTAATCCCTGGCCAGCTCAAAAGCCCCACTGGCGATTCCCAATGCCTGCGAGGCAATACCAATTCTTCCTCCGGCCAATGTTTTCATCGCAAACGTAAAACCAAAACCATCCTCTCCTACTCTATTTTCCTTCGGCACTGTTACATCACTGAACATTACGGTATGCGTATCACTTCCACGAATACCCAGTTTATTTTCTTTGGCGGCAACGGTTACGCCCGGCCAGTTCTTCTCCACTATTAACGTATTGATACCTCGTGAACCTTTGGATGGATCTGTTTGCGCCATTACCAGATAAACTGAGGCGGATCCGCCATTAGTGATCCAATTCTTTGTTCCGTTTAATAAATAATGATCCCCTTTATCTTCCGCCGTAGTTCTTTGCGAGGTGGCATCACTTCCCGCTTCAGGTTCACTAAGCATAAAAGCACCTATAAATAATTCGCCGTCTTTTTTACCCTGTGCCAGCGGGGTAAGATATTTTTGTTTTTGTTCTTCCGTACCGAACTGCTGCAGCCCATAACAAACCAAACTATTATTTACACTCATCACCACACTGACGCTGGCATCTATTTTACTTATCTCCTCCATGGCAAGCACATAGCTAACCGTATCCATTCCTGCACCACCATATTTCGGGTCTACCATCATTCCCAGGAAACCCAGGTCGGCCAGTTTCATAATTTGTTCACGGGGAAATTGTTGTTTCTCGTCACGTTCAATAACTCCAGGAAGGCACTCCGTTTTTGCAAAATCCCGGGCGGCTTTCTGTATCATCAATTGTTCTTCTGAAAGTTCAAAATTCATATAGCCTTGTTTATTTATTTGACCCGGCAAAGATAAGGGCAAAGCAACCTGGCTAAATAATGCGACAGAACCGCAACTATTGTAAAAGTTTATAGAGCTACTTCTTAAACAGAATCGATAAAAAGCAATGAATCGTAAATAACCTTAGATAAAACCTGCAATTAATTTTAAAATCGACTCATCTTCCTGAACAAATCATCCAAACCTTCGTTTATACTTTAACTTAGGTTATGACAGTTTTTGACGTAATTTCGCAACGCATTTTAAAACCAGCATTTCCCGGATAACGCCATGAAAAAGATCCATATTGTATTGCTTGTCCTTGTAGCTGCGGCGATCGCAGTGCTAATTAGTTTCTTACAAACCGCCACTACCTATGACACGGTGGATACTGCCATTTCCAAACCCGGCAAGTATGTTCACCTGATGGCCCGGCTCGACAAATCTCAACCGGTCG
>JANOCH010000270.1:0-16230 GCA_031412015.1 Chitinophagaceae bacterium | reverse complement strand
TAGTTTTATTAAAAAACTGGAAACGGGAGTCAGCAGTTTTTACTGCATATACAGTAGACTGGCTGTAAACAGAGCTCGAAATCAACAGAATAAAAAGTAAGGAGTAGAGTTTATTCATAGGAGCAGGATTAGGATTTGGATTTCATCTTGTATCAAATATAATGTTAATGCGTGCTGATTTCATATAGGCTCGTAGTCTTTCAGGCGATTTCGGGGGTTAGTACGCAGGTACACTGTATATTTCCTGTATGCTTTTCCAACCGCAGATTGGGACTGTACGGATGGATTTTACCCGGGAGTGATCATCCAACTTATGAACGTAACCAACACAAATAAAGTGATTTGAATGTCGCGTTCACTGCGAATAAATGCGGGATTGACGGAAGGCTCCTTTGCTATTGTTCGTGTTGAAATATATCAGGTACGTTTCAGCCAACCGGAAACGCTCAACCTGCTGCGATTGGCTTTAGTTACTTCATGTTCCATTTCGTCACTTTTAAAAAAGACGGCTGTTTTTGACTGAGGTGAAATTCTTTGTATCCCTTCATTTTGATATACCAGCAACTGACCGCCGTCTTCATCTGACCAATCTTTATTCAGATAATTGATAAGAGAATATTTCCTGTTGCTGTCGTTTTGGAACTGGTCTTTGTGCCGTTTATAAAAACTGCCTTCTTCATACACAGCATAATGGAATTCGTAAGCATTGATACCGGTATAACAGGTGCTGTTGAGATGATCAATAAAATCTTCGACCAGTTGCAGGAATTGCTGTTCATAAATATTGGGGCTATACTTGTTCATCCAGTATATTTTGTCGCTTCTCATTCTTTGTCCCGGGTCTTTCACCTCTTCATTTCCGATACCGCCGTATCTGTCGATCAAAAGATCAAATTGGTTATTCATTTTTGGTTCAATCGAACAAGATAGTCCTTTTCTTACTTCTTAACGATCTGGAGTGGCCTTAAATGGTAATATGTTGAAACGGAAATTTAAGGGCATCATTTTTGGCTCTTAAAGGTAGTTGCATAGTGCCCTGTTAATGTACCGAAACAAAATGCAGCTTCTATAACCTAAATGTTTTTATGAAAAAAATTATTGGAGTATTTTCCCTCGTGTCTGTGTTATTAATAATGTCTTGCGGCGATGACAAGCCAGCTGTGGTAAAAAAGGAAGTTGTTGTAGTGCCTGCTTCCCCTGTAAAAGACCCGCCAAAAAAGCCGACGAACATTTCGCTGGATAAAAATGGCGTAAAAGTTGAAACCAAGAAGGTAGATGTTACCGTTAAAAAGCAATAACGGGCAATGTTTTCCCCGTCTGACCTCTGTTACCAATAAACAATTTTGTATAAAAGATCCTCAGGGACTTTTCCAAAAAAATAAATTAATAAAAAGATTATGAGAATTTCTATAAGCCTGCTGTTGGCAGCTATTTTGATAGGTGGTGCATCTAGTGCGCAACAGGTAAATGTTGGTATAAAAGGAGGACTAAACCTTTACACCATTAACAACGACAATAATAGCAATTATGATACAAAAGCCGGTTTCCATGCGGGGCTGATAGGTCATATCCATCTTGCCCGTCAATTTGCATTGCAGCCCGAATTGGTGTACTCTGTGCAGGGAGCAAAATATACTGTCACGGGTGTGGATACCAAATTAAACCTGGGATACATCAACTTGCCGGTGATGTTTCAGTATATGTTTGACAATGGATTCAGGTTACAGGCCGGCCCGCAGGTTGGTTTCCTGATCAACGGAAAAATCGAAACAAACAACAGCAAGACGGATGTAAAAGACAATTTCAAAACAGTTGACTTTGCATTGGGAGCAGGTGTTGGCTATGTTACCCCCTCAGGTTTTGGTGTTGATGCAAGATATAACCTGGGATTGAGTGATATCAGTGAAAACAGTCCGGTGAAGTCAACCAACAGGGGCGTTCAGCTAGGCGTATTCTACCTTCTTAAACATAAGTAATTCTTCAATAAAAAAGTCAATTGGTTGTAGGTCAACATTTCGTTGGCCTATTTTTTTACGTCCTGCAGGAAGTCGATAATGTAATTTTATTGACCGGGTCGTGGTTACAGGATTCGCTTGTAGAATTTGGCGGCGCTAAATGCCTTGCTGGTCTTCTTTTATATAACTTTATTGCTATAATTAGACTCTAACTTAACCAGGGCTTATGCAATACATGATCATTGAAAGATTTCACGCCGGTAAGGTAAAAGCTCTTTACAGGCGATTTGATGAAAAGGGAAGGATGTTGCCGGAAGGAGTCAATTATATCAATAGCTGGACCAATGAGCAAGTCAGTACTTGCTACCAGTTGATGGACAGCGATTCAATCGAAAGTATTTATCAATGGATAGGTCAGTGGAGTGACCTCGCGGATTTTGAAGTAATACCGGTTATCAGTTCCGCCGCGGCCAAAGCAAAAACTTTGGCTACATAAGAAATTTAGCTACATTATTTCAAGTCCCTTACAATGTGGGGAAATAGATCTCTGTTAAACGGACAGTTTAACATTGACGGCGTTAGCCCCTTTTGGCCCCATCTCTACTTCAAATGTTACTTTGTTTTGTTCCTTGATCGGCCCACTCAGTGAATTGATATGGACAAAGACGCTTTCCTGTGTTTCCATATCTTTAATAAAGCCATAACCTTTTGCATCGTTGAAGAAGGTAACAATGCCTTTACGGATAAGGTCCTCGGGGTTAACAGGCTCTTGCTTGCGGACACCGATCTCGATGTCTTCTACGTTGATCGTAATTTTTTTCCTTGGATCAGGAGGTTTGGAGGAGAGATTGCCATTTTCGTCAAGATAGGCCAGCATGTCATCCAGGCTCTTGCCCGGCTTTGAATTCTCCCTGCGCTCTTGTTTGCGTTCCGCTTTTTCTTTTTTGTCTTGTTGTTTTTTCTTTTCTCTTTCTTTTTTATTCCAGGTTTCTGCCATAATGCTTTACTGTTTTATTTTAAAATGTTCTGTTTATACCGGTAGTTGTGACGAGGGGGCAAGATGATCTGGGGAAAAGTTGTAAAGTCTTCGACAGATTTGATGGAAGGTACTGTTTTTTTCCTTCTCCACCCGCAACCGGCAGCCTTTAGGGACAGTTGGTGGGTAAATTCTTCTAATGCCTGAACTTTTCCTATAATTTGTGATCGTGGTATCACGCTACTGGGCTTATAACTACCGGTTAGCAGGAAAACAGGCTTTCAGATCATATATGTCTCCATTATTGGTAATACATCGATAAATCTCGGGTATGAATGTCTTTTTATGGATGCTGCGGCTTAATAAATGGCGACCAATTGGCAGACGTTAGTTTATCACCGGCTTGATGTAATTCCTATTGGCATTTTATTGTAGATTTATCGACTTAAATTCTGATCATGCCTGCCGGTATCAATTGGCCCAAAGCCATTAAACCACTGCTTAGGAAATACAAGACCACGAAACATCCCCTGGTTTATGCGGATGTCTATCAACTACTGGTCATGGTCGTTTTATCCGCGCAGGATTCGGACAGGAATATCAACCAATTGGCGCCAAAACTTTTTGAAGCTTTCCCCAATATGAAAGCGGTGTCAAAATCAACGGCCGAAACTCTATTTCCCTATATCAGCAAAGTGAGAAACTTTGCCAATAAGGCCAAATGGCTGGTTGAAATAGCGCAAAAACTAAAAAACAATAAGAATATTCCGCTGACACACGAGACCCTGACCGAATTAAAAGGCATAGGAACTAAGTCTGCGAATGTTATTTTACGGGAGTCGGGTAGGCCGGCGGAAGGTGTGATCGTTGACCTGCATGTAGTTCGTGTGGCGCCAAGGCTGGGAATAGCGACCGGAGCAGACCCAAAGAAAATTGAAAAGCAGCTCATGGAAACGCTCCCGAAAAAAGATTGGGATGCAGGTATGGCCATGTCTTTTTTGGGTCGTGAAATTTGCCGGCCCAGGCCCAAATGTGAACAATGTTTGATGAGGCCCGTTTGTAAATTCTACAAGGAAAACAAATAATTTATTATAAACCAAATTAGATTTTATGAAAGTATTCCTGGCGTTTCTGTGCTGTAGTTTTTTTGTATTCACTGCCAGCGGTCAGCCAAAAGAAACTAAACAGCAGCAACCGGATTCAGCCAAAATGTTGCAGGTGGTGGAAGCCGCTTGTGGTGAATGTCAACTCGGTCTGGAAGGAAATAGTTGTGACCTGGCCATTCGTATGGACGGGAAAGCTTATTTTGTAGATGGCACTAACATAGATTCACACGGTGATGCCCATGCAAAAGATGGATTTTGTAAAATGATCCGCAAAGCGGAAGTGCAGGGAGAGGTCGTGGCGAATCGTTTTAAGGTAACCTACTTCAGGCTGTTAGATAAACAGGTAACGCCAGGCAGGACAAATTAGCCCGAAAGAGAATTGTCTGCTTTACCATAGTCCTGTAGGGTAAATGAATTTGAATGAGATCTGGTATCCGCCATCGACGGCAGCCATTAAGCAGTAAAGTTTATCATCCGCCCACCTGATGAACATCAGTGCTAATCTGTCAGCTAATGATAGCTTTGTAATATGAATGGCATATTTTCACGTATGATAAAATGGACGGTATCGTTCACCACTTTTTTTATATTTTTCTTCTCCTGCAAAAACAAACCGGAAGAGATAAGACCCATTGAAGAAAAGATCACCGAATCAGTATATGCCTCCGGTGTTGTAAAAAGTGAAAATCAATACCAGGCATTTGCTGCGGTAAATGGATTGGTGGCCGAGGTATTTGTTACAGAAGGTGACTTAGTAAAAAAAGGCGATCCTATCATCCGACTGTCAAATGTCACCGCTCAATTGAATACCGAGAACGCAAGAATTGCCGCCGATTATTCTTCCGTTGCTGCCAATTCAGAAAAGTTAAATGAACTGAAGATCAATATTGACCTGGCAAAGGCAAAGCTGGACAATGATGCTTCACTATTGGAACGTCAGCGTAATTTATGGGCACAGCAGATAGGTACACGCAATGAATTGGATCAACGGGAACTGAATTATAAAAATTCTGTAACCGCCTATGATGCCGCAAAGCTCCGGCATGCCGAAGTAAAAAAGCAATTAAGTTTCCAGGAAAAGCAATCCGAGAAAAATTTGCAGATATCGAAAACCGCAGCCGGGGATTACAACATAAAAAGTGAAACCAACGGAAGAGTATATAGTTTGTTGAAAGAAAAAGGAGAAATGGTGAGTACCCAAAGCCCGGTGGCATTGATTGGAGATGCCAGTTCTTTTATTTTGGAATTGCAGGTAGACGAATATGACATCGCCCGCCTTAAAGCGGGACAAAAAATAGTGTTAAGTATGGACAGTTATAAAGGACAGGTGTTCCAGGCCATCGTCGAAAAAATTAACCCTGTCATGAATGAACGATCCAAGTCGTTTACTGTTGAAGCGGGGTTTGTGAATCGGCCGCCGGTCTTATTTCCCAACTTAACCTGTGAAGCGAATATTATAATACAGCAAAAAGACAAAGCGTTAACGATTCCAAGAGTTTGCCTGGTCGAAGACAGCTATGTATTGTTGGCTAACAAGGAAAGGCGAAAAGTAACGACGGGGTTGAAAGATTATCAAAAAGTCCAGATACTCAGCGGCTTAACGACCAATGACATCATCCTTAAGCCGGTATTATGAATTTTAAACTGATCGTAAGCCTTGCAAAATCTCTTTTATTAGCCCGGTGGAAACAAACTTTGGTGGCCGCTATTGGCGTTACGTTTAGCATAGCCATGTTTATTACTTTATTGAGTTTTATGACCGGATTGAATGACTTGTTGGATGGGCTTGTACTAAACCGCACACCGCACATACGTTTATACAATGAGATAAAGCCGAATAAAAACCAACCTGTCAACATTGCTGCAGAATATGACAGTCATTACAATTTTATTCAATCCATTAAATCAGGCAACAGCCGTCAGGAAATTTACAATAGCGGCGCCATTATCCAGGCACTGGCAAAAGACGACCGTGTTTTAGGATTTTCGCCCAGGATTACAGCGCAGGTTTTTTTCAATGATGGTGCTATTGATATCACCGGCGTTATCAATGGCATAGACGAACCGTCAGAAAGTAAATTGTTCCATTTCAATGACTATATCACGGCGGGTGAGGGATCGGATCTCGGCAAGGTCACTAATAGCATCGTGCTTGGAAAAGGGCTGGCGGAAAAATTATTGGCAGATATCGGGGATATGGTGCAGGTGACTACCGCTAAAGGCGAACGTTTCCCACTGAAAGTAGTAGGCTATTTTCAATCCGGTATACAGGAATATGATAAAGTGCAGAGTTACGCCTCAGTAGGTACGATACAAAAACTGGCTGGTAAAACCAGTAACTACATCACGGATATACAAATTAAACTTATTGATGTCGCAAAGGCTCCTGCAGTGGCGAAAGAATATGCAAGATTGTTCAACCTGGATGCCGAAGATATTCAAACGGCCAATTCCCAATTTGAAACAGGTAGTTTTATTCGTACGCTGATTTCTTATGCGGTGGGTATTACACTCCTTGTGGTCGCCGGTTTTGGTATCTATAATATTTTGAACATGATGATCTATGAAAAAATGGATTCCATTGCCATTTTAAAAGCTACCGGATTTTCAGGTCGTGATGTGAAAAATATATTCCTGCTCATTGCTTTAAGTATTGGTTTTTTTGGAGGGCTATTTGGTTTGTTAATAGGTTTTGGGCTTTCATCGGCTATTGATCAAATACCTTTTAATACGGCAGCATTGCCAACCATAAAAACCTATCCGATCAATTATAACCCCGTGTTCTACCTGATCGGATCATCTTTTTCGTTAGTCACGACTTACCTGGCTGGATGGTTCCCTGCGCGGAAAGCAAGCAAGATAGACCCGGTAATAATTATAAGAGGTAAGTAGTATGAGTGATATTATCCTGGAAGCACGAAATATTAATAAAGATTTTCATGACCCGATAACAGTAAGGGTATTGTACGATATTAATTTTTCCGTTAATAAAGGGGAATTTGTTTCAGTAACAGGCAGATCCGGTTGCGGCAAATCCACATTGTTGTATATTTTGTCGACGATGGATACGGATTTTGAAGGAGAACTGCTAATTGATAGAGAAATGATGCGGAACAAGAAAGAGGCGCAACTGGCCCGCATCCGAAACGAAAAGATCGGATTTGTATTCCAGTTTCATTACCTGTTAAATGAATTTACAGTATTGAAGAATGTTATGCTACCGGGCTTGAAATTGAATAAGTATTCCGAAAAAGAAGTGGAGCACAGGGCAATTGACAAGTTAAAAATGCTAGGCATTGAGCACCTTGCATTAAAAAATGCGAACAGGGTATCGGGGGGTGAAAAACAGCGGGTGGCAATAGCACGTTCCCTTATTAACGATCCGTATATCATTATGGGAGACGAACCAACCGGCAACCTGGACAAAAAAAATAGTGAAATAGTATTTGATATTTTTAAAAGGCTGGCAGAAGAATTTAGCCAGACATTGCTGATAGTAACCCA
Organism: Chitinophagaceae bacterium; assembly: GCA_031412015.1. Lineage (GTDB taxonomy): Bacteria > Bacteroidota > Bacteroidia > Chitinophagales > Chitinophagaceae > Terrimonas_B. The sequence goes on along the minus strand of JANOCH010000270.1, from coordinate 8,689 downwards.
TGACCCTGGCTTCGCCGAAAGGACGCATCGCATCATCGAAATGGAAGATGGCAGGATCGTCCGTTGATTATTTTTGAGCCAACTATCGGAGTCGAACCGACGACCCTTTCATTACGAATGAAATGCTCTGCCAGCTGAGCTAAGTTGGCGTGGGCGTAAAAATATCAATTTATCTGATAAATTTCTAGTGATCATAAATATATTCAACTTTGAATCGTGCAGGCAACGCAGTTTCCCGGTCACCGTTATTCAATTTGGAACATAAGCGATGATATGGAGTGGTGCGCCACTCCCTTTTTTTATTTGCATGGGCAATGCGACCACATAAATGTTTTTATTTGGTAACAAATCCAGGTTGGCGACATTCTCGAAAGCAGGAATATTTTCAGCTAACAGGATCCGGTGTGTTTTAAAATCACTGCTTTGTCCATAATCAATACTGGGCGTATCCAAGCCCACTGCTTTGATGGTTTTGTTTTTCAGCAACCATTCCGCCAGTTGCGGATCTATACCCGGAAAATGAAGGAGCGCTATGGCGCTATCACCTTTTTTATCAGTACCAAAGTAACGGTTGGCATCGGGATAGAATTTTCCATACCCTGTGCGGAACAATAGAATAGTCGAATCGGGCAGGGCGCCATTTTCTTTTTCCCACGAAAGCATATCATCAATGGAGATAAGATAATCCCTGTTGTTTATTGCTTTGGCCGATACGTCTACAACGACTGCAGGGCCGGTAAGTTGCTGCAAGGACAACTGGTCAACGCTCTTCCTTCCTTCAGCAAAATGAACCGGGGCATCAAGATGAGTGCCGCCATGCTCGGGTGCACAAAAGCCAAATGAAGAATAATAGAATCCGCCGGGTGTCTTGCCTTCGAACAAAGTATCCATGGTAAATCCTTTCAGGTTGTTGGGCCAGTATAATGTTTCATTCGAAAAGGGATAACTAAGTTCAATCCATTTCCCGTTTTCAAACATCCCCGCTTCCTGTTTCTCCTGTTTTTGGGCGCAGGAAATAATACTGAGCACAATGGAAAGTAAAACGACATATTTCATAAATCAACGTTTAAAATTAAATTTCAACTGATCGCTGTCATGAATTTACGGCTTCACCATGATTTCGGCAAAGTTTGGCCGTTCAGAAGCATAGCTATTAGCCAAAGATCCGATCATGCTGAATGAACAGGTTATACTTGTCATCTACCTGATATGGTTTATTTTCGGGCATGGCTTTGTTAACCGTATCGGGTATCACTAAAAAGGAAAAAGAAATTTACACCGTAAGGGAGATCAGCTTTACCCTGCAGCCGCTGCAAAAAATAGCGATCGCCGGAGAAACCGGATCAGGTAAAACAACCCTCCTTAAAATGATCGCCGGTTTGGTGCAACCGGATAACGGCGAAATACTATTTCAACAGGAGAGGGTAGTGGGCCCTTATGAAAAATTATTACCAGGCCATCCCGCCATAGCCTATCTCTCCCAATATTTTGAACTCCGCAACAACTACAGGGTAGAAGAGGAATTAGAATGTAAGAACCTTTTAACCGACGAAGAAGCGAATACATTGTATGCCATTTGCAGGATACAGCATTTATTAAAAAGAAAAACTGATCAGCTCTCTGGCGGAGAGAAACAAAGGATCGCTTTGGCAAGGCTACTCACCACATCACCCAAATTATTATTGCTGGATGAACCTTTCTCCAATTTGGATGCAGTGCATAAAGGCATTATCAAATCGGTAATAAAGGATATCGGGGAAAAACTAAAGATCACCTGTATCCTTATCTCGCACGATTCATTGGATATTCTTTCCTGGGCCGATACGGTTTTGGTCATGAAGGATGGCCTGGTCATTCAGCAAGCCAACCCGCACCAGGTATATAGGCAACCGGTGAGCGAGTATTGTGCTGGTCTTTTTGGCGATTACAATTTGATCGATCTTAACAATGCAAAAACTTTTGCCTCCGTTCCCGGGATCCAGGTAAACGGCAAGCAACTGCTTATCCGGCCTGAGCAGATCAATATTTCCCCGGAAGATAATAGCGGGATAAGTGGAACTATTCAGCAAGCTTTATTTTGGGGCAGCTACTATACTTACGATTTATTGATAGATCAGCAATTGATCAGGATCAGAACAAACCAGGGTCAGTATAAACAAGGCGATATTATACCTATTTCAATAGCTCCTTCTGATCACTGGTATATCTAGTTTAGCTTTTTGGTTGATCTCATTTCACCCTGCTCACTTTTCCCCATATCCCCGATTTGGGTTAGTTGGTTTCCTCTTTTGGTTATTGAATCAGCTCCTTTTCATTTGCAAATTTGCCATTACAAAACTGGTAACCAATAAACGTAATTTTTATGCCAACTCCATTAGAAATTTTATTAGACCCCATATCCCTGTCTATAATCGGGATGTATGCGTTATTAATGCTTTGGGAAGCTGCTTTTCCCGGCCGACAGCTCCCAGTTGTCAAATACTGGAAACTTCGCGGTATAGGGGTTTTCTTATTTTACTTTTTTCTTTCTTCTTACCTGCCTTTGTTGTGGACACAATATCTTCCCGGTACTCAATTGATCCATTTGTCGGGGCTTGGATCAATGGGCGGCGCTTTAGCCGGCATCCTTCTGTACGAATTCGGTATGTATGCCTGGCATCGTACCATGCACCGCAATAAATACATGTGGAAGATGTTTCACCAGATGCATCATAGCGCGGAACGTTTAGATACTTACGGAGCTTTTTACTTCAGTCCATTGGATATGATCGGGTGGACCGCTTTAAGTACCGTTTGTTTTTCCGTGCTGACTGGACTTACACCACAGGCCATAACGATCACTTTATTAGTAACCAATTTCCTGGGAATTTTTCAGCATTCAAATATTAAAACACCGGTCTGGCTGGGTTATCTTATTCAGCGTCCGGAAAGCCATACGGTGCATCATGCAAAAGGCATACATGCCTACAATTATTCAGACCTGCCGCTGTTCGATATATTGTTCGGCACTTTTCGCAACCCGGCCCGGTATGAACATGAAACTGGTTTTTATAATGGCGCTTCTTCCCGTATTAAGGATATGCTTTTGTTTAGAGACGTAGATCAACCCCGGCAGTAACCAGTCTTGCTCCTAAGGAGTCCAATGGACCGGCATATTTATTTCTTTTGGGGCAACTTCATTTTTGTTATATAAAAAGGCCAAAAAAAAGCAGGCGGATAAATGATGACGAAATCGCCCGTATCATGATTATTATCTTCTGAACGATGAATGAACAGGTATGGATATTTGCCTTGGGCTGATTTTTCTTTCGAACTTTATGCATGGCCGGTTTCCATCAAATCACTATCATATGAAACCTGTTTGGTTGTTTGTTTTAGTGTTGATAGCAGCACCATCATTTCTATATGCTCAGCCCGGGAAAACAATAACCATAAAAGCAGGAGATGATATCGCAAAAGCCTGGTCGCCTGCCGGATTTTATCGATTCCCGCAATTCGGGAAGGTGACACTGTTTCGAAAGACAGGGCAGGGGCCTTCGAATTCATTATTCAACTACAATATTTTTTCCGGGATGATCCAATTCATCAATGAAAACGGCGATACACTTGACCTGATCAACCCTTCACTTTTTGATTCCATTATGTTTGAAAAAAACTATATTTTATTTTGATGATGGATTTTTGGAACTGGTATTATCCAATAACACGATTCAATTGGTGAAGAAAACCAAAATTAAAATGAGACCGGAAACGATCGGCGCCTACGGAGCCGTCAATTCTACGGCTTCAATCGATAGAATAAGCAACTATTCGATCAACGGCAATATGTACAGCTTCACCCTCAATGAAAATGTGATCGTTAAAGAAAACGTAAGTCTCTTCCTTATGGACCCCGCCGGGAAGTTGATGAAGGCAACAAAAAGCAACTTGTTGCTCCTGCTCCCGGCAGAAAAAAAGGCGAAGGCGAAAATATATGTAAAGGAAAATAAAGTTTCCTTTGAAAAGGAAGGAGATTTAAGAAAGCTGCTGGAGAGTTTATAGAACCACCAGTCACTATTGATAAACGGTAGAAACAATTAAGTGGGTCATGTATTTTTTTCAACCTGCTTATTTTTATGAACGGCCGTTAAAACTGGAAGCTCCGGTTTACCTTACAAAATCAATATTGCCGGTATGATAAAAACAGCCATTTTCTTTTTGTTCATAAGCCATTGCGCTTTCGCACAGATCACGAAACTTACGCCTGGAAATAACAAACCCGGGTTTATTTCCCTTACCCGTTTTGATGAATCAAGACCGGCTGTAAAGGAACAACCCGCAGGGGATAAGGGCCGCATTATACAAGTGAATATCTGGTATCCATCCGCAGCTGGCACAAGACGGATGCATTTTGCCGACTATGTCGGGCTTGTTGGAAAGGAGCTGGATATTTCATTGGCTAATACCAACTGGAAACAGAATGGGATCGATAAATATTTTGAATGGCCATTGTCAGCAGGAGCGGATAAGAATAAGTTTACTGCTTTTTTGGACAAAAAAACTCCGATGACGGCGTACTGCGATGCTAGATGGCTGAAACAAAAATATCCACTGGTAATGCTCGTGCATGGATTTGCGGCAGATCATGCGTACCTCGCAGAATATCTTGCTTCCAATGGTTATGTAGTAATGCATGTTCCCGTGAAAGGGACAAAACAATACGAATTGGATTATGAAGGATTGGGACTTGATTCGCAGGTAAAAGATTATGAATTCGCTTTAAATATTTTGCGGAAAGAATTTTCGGCAATAACAGCTGTAGCGGCGACAATAGGATTTAGCTTTGGCGGTCAGTCGGCCGTAGCGCTGGCTATGCGAAACAGATCTGTCAATGCTGTAATCAGTTACGACGGGGGCATTGGTTCCGTTTTTGGCGCCCAGTTGTTGAGCAACCAGGCTTATAACAGGGAACTGGATATGATGGCGCCGATCCTCCATCTCTACAATCCTGCAGATCCCTTTACCGATCTTGGATGGTTTAAAAGTATCCGGCATGCAGATCGCTTTCTTGCCGGGATGAAAAATATGCAACACGGTCATTTTACTTCTTTTGGTTTGTTGAATAAAGAAATCCCAAATCTTATGGGTAAAGAGGCTGCTGATCCGGGCCTGGCGTATGAAACAATAATGCTTTTGACAAAGGAGTTTCTGCAGTCGGCGCTAAAGGAAAAGGCAACCGGTAGCAACGAATTTTTTGAGAAGCAAAAAGCTGTCTATTCATGGATAAAGGATTGCCTGGAAAAAACAGAAGTAAAACCTGCAGGAAGCTGATCGCCCTTAATACCTGGCAGCATCCAGCCTGTCTTACTATTGAAATATATTCCTGGAATTCTCTTTGCAAAACGACTGGTTGAATTTTTGTAACATTGCAGCAGTATAAATCCGCCTGCAAGATGTATAAAGCATTATACCTTAGCCCGATGGTACCCTCCTTCGATATCGAAGGAACCGTTTCATTTTTTACAGATATTCTTGACTTCAAGATCGCGAGGGACGACAATGACTACAGCATCGTATACAAAGACAATCTTACCATTCATATTCTCAGGGCTGGAAAAGATATAGGTCAAATGGAATTTTACCTGGAAGCAGACGACGTAGATGCTCTGTGGTCATCCATAAAGGATAAATTGGACGGTATTAAAGTAAAGGAGCCTTTTGACCAGGAATATGGAATGAGAGAAATTCATATCGTTATTCCTCACACCCATACGCTTTTGTTTATCGGGCAGGAAATAAAGAAGTAAGAGCTAATTCAATTACTGTATCACTTTTACAATGATAACAGCCGCTACTGAAAAGGATTATCCGGAAATTATCGATGTGTGGGAGCAATCGGTAAGGGCAACACATCATTTTTTGCCGGAAGAATATTTACAACAGATCAAAACCCTGCTTCCTTCCATCTTTCCCGCGGTGCAATTATTCGTTGCGCAAGACGACAATAAAATAACCGGTTTTTTAGGAGTAGCTGAAAAGAAGATCGAGATGCTGTTCATTCACCCTGATAGCAGGAGAAAAGGGATAGGGAAACAATTAACGGAGTTCGCTATTCAGGAATTACAGGCAAATAAAGTGGATGTAAATGAACAAAACGAACAAGCCACTGGTTTTTACCAGCGAGAGGGTTTTGTTGTCATCGGCAGGGAAGAGACAGATGGATTGGGTAAACCATACCCTTTATTACTGATGGAGCTAAGATCAAAACGATAGGTTGAGTATGGATTAGAAAATATCACGCAGGGTGCGCCGGGGTCGCGGAGAGTTTCCCACAATGGCTGCGGCTTCCCTCGCAATGGCGCTGTCATTATTTCGCCGGGCTCTGTGAACTCAGCGGTCTCTCCGTGAAATTAAACTCAGACGCAATGTAATGAGCCTATATTATTTTCCTTTCACTTACCATAATACCTTTACATTTGAGCATACAGTCTATTGCATGAAGCATTACATTTCCCTGCCGCTGATACTCCTTACGCTAGTGGTCAATGGTCAGCTAATAACTCACTCTATACTGGTAGAAGGAAATTACAGGACCTTTCATTTTAATAAACCAGCTGATGGTTTGCGAAGCAGCTTGTTATTTGTCATGCATGGTTCTGGTGGAAGCGGACTGCGAATAATGAAAGAGATGGGAAAACTGGAAACTATTGCGGCAAAAGAAAAGCTACTGATCGTTTACCCGGATGGTTATAAGCGATTCTGGAACGAATGCCGGAGATCGTCTAATGCATTGGCGAATACGGAAAATGTCAATGAAAATGATTTCTTTCAACAGATGATCAGCTATTTCAATAAAAACTATGGTGTCGATGAAAAGAAAGTATTTGCAGCCGGTGTTTCCGGTGGTGGACATATGGCGTATAAACTTGGCCTGACGATGCCAACAAAGATCCGTGCCATTACCGCCATCATCGCCAATTTACCTGACTCTGCCTGGTCAGACTGCAGCGAAGCCAAACAACCACTGCCAGTGTTGATCATCAACGGAACGCTTGATAAAACCAATCCTTACGAAGGCGGAGAAATGTTTGTTAACAATGCCAGCTTTGGTGTGGTTCGAAGTACGGAGAGCAGTTTTCGCTATTGGGCAGGGCTGGCAGGATACAAAGGTGAACCGGTCAGGAATTTCTTACCCGACACAGATCCATCAGATCAAAAGACCATTGAATCTTATTCCTTTAAGAAAGCAGGCAAACCTGAAGTGACCCTGTTAAAAGTTATCGGGGGAAAACATGATTATCCAAACGATATTGATGTGTATTTATTCGCCTGGGATTTCTTCAAACGACAACTCGCTGATTCTTTTTAATATAATTTTATACCATCTAAAACTAAAAATGTGATCAAAAAAATTGCCGTCCTCGCCATTAGCATAACTATATTTTCCTGTGCTGATAAACCTTCGTACTCTGTTCAGCCAGCCAATCCCATTGCCGGTACCTGGAAATTGTTTTCAGGTACGACGATAGAAAAGAATGACAGTACAGTAACCGACTACACGAAAGGCCAGGAAATGATAAAGATCATTACTGATTCACATTTTGCTTTTTTCAGGCACGATCTTGATAAGGGAAAAGATTCTTTAAAAGCGATTTATAGTTCGGGAGCAGGTAGGTATACTTTAGCCGGTGATCAGTATACGGAGCAGTTAGACTATTGTGATGCGAGGGAATGGGAAGGTCATGTTTTTCCTTTCACTGTCAGTGTTAACGGTGACACATTAGTTCAACAGGGAGTTGAAAAGCTCGAAAATTTAGGGATTGACAGGATGATCATCGAAAGGTATGTGAGGGTAAAAAAATAAATAAAACAAAAAAGGGGCGGCAAATTTGCCGCCCCTTCGTTTGTTAAACAATATTTCGGTGTGTGATAGATGAACTTTAATTTTTCAATATAGTAAACTCAACCCTTCTGTTCAACTGCCTGTTCTCGGGTGTATCGTTGGCAACAACGGGTTTTGTTTCACCATAACCTTCAGATCTTATCCTGGTAGGAGAAATTCCTTTCGACAGAATATAATCCATAACAGACTTGGCCCGGTTGGCACTTAGTTTGACGTTGTATTCATCTGATCCATAGCTATCCGTGTGGGCACTCATTTCTATTTCAATGGCCGGATTTTCTTCCAGAAGTTTTACTACCCGGTTCAGTTCTAAATGTGATTCCGCGCGGATATCCCATTTATCAAAGTCGAAAAATACATTGTTCAACCGTACTACCTGGCCGATCTCAATAGGTACCAAGTAAAGATCTTTATGTATTTCTTTATAACCCTGCTTTACGAAAGAGTCTAAATTGAAGTTCTCGGATTGAGCAAAGAATTTATCCGCAGTGGCACGTATCAAATAATTTTTATCATAAGGCAAAACGATCTTGAACGATCCGTCGGTTGGATTGGATATGGCATTACCGGCTTCTTCACCGTCAGGCAATGTTTCATAGAGCAATGAAGCACTGAGCGGCTCGTTTGTTTTTTTATTGTATACATTACCGCTGACAATGATCACCGGATCAGGTCTTTCTCTTTCTAATAATTTTACCCTTACGATATCGCTTTCGCCATAGGTATCCGTACTGTTGGTGAGGTAAGCATATTCGCCGCCGGCATCCAGTGTAAAGAAGGCGTCCCATTCCGGTGTATTGATCGGAG
>JANOCH010000269.1:0-3090 GCA_031412015.1 Chitinophagaceae bacterium | reverse complement strand
TATAAAGGTGGTAGCTGGAATGATCGTGCATACTGGCTAAGCCCCGGCGCCCGCCGCTACTTAGAAGAAGACCAGGCGTTGAGTACTTTAGGTTTCCGTTGCGCAATGGACCGCATGGGTAGCCCTGAAGGAAACGGACGTAAAGTTGGTCAACAGTTTCCTACCAAAAGACAAAAGAAATAATTCTTACAGTTTAGATAGATTTAACCCTCCGCAAAAAACGGAGGGTTTTTTTTATCACTCTGATCCGTGCGAAGAGTATTTTTGTTATATGCAAATGGAAAATCTCTATACTATCTACAAACAATACCCTTCTGTACAAACAGATACCCGTAAACTTAAACCCGGGGATCTTTTTTTCGCATTGAAAGGTGGAAACTTCAATGGAAACCAGTTTGCACAACAGGCTATTAATACCGGGGCCGCTTATGCCATCATTGATGAAGCGGCGTTTGAGATTCCCGGTAAAACCATACTGGTAGATGATGTCCTCACGACTTTGCAACAATTGGCCAAATATCATCGAGAACAATTCAAGATCCCTTTTATTGCTGTTACCGGCAGTAATGGCAAAACAACCACCAAGGAATTGATCCACGCTGTTCTTTCTTCCACGTATAAAACATACACCACAGAAGGCAATTTGAATAACCATATAGGTATTCCATTAACCATTCTGAAAATACAAGCTGACGCTGAAATCGCTGTTATTGAAATGGGAGCTAATCATATTGGTGAAATCGCCTCCTATTGTACTTATGTTTTGCCTACTCACGGAATAATCACTAACTGTGGAAAGGCCCACCTGGAAGGTTTTGGAAGTATAGAAGGCGTGAAAAAAGGTAAAGGTGAATTGTTTGATTTTCTTCGGCAGTTATCACATGGTTTTGCTTTTGTAATGTGGGACTATGATTACCTGCAAGAAATGAGTAAGGGTATCAGCGGCATCATTAAATACGGAACAAAAGACGCACACATAATAGGTAAAGTGGGTAAAAATGAACCCTGGCTTGAAATAGAAATCATACAGGGAATGGACGATCAGCTCATTCACACGAAACTGGTGGGAGATTATAACCTGCCGAATATTTTAGCAGCGGTAACTGTTGGCAAAACGTTTAAGGTGCCCGAAGTAAAAATCAAGTCATCGATTGAGCATTATGAGCCTACCAACAGCAGGTCGCAACTAGTAGAAAAAGGCACCAATAAAATTATTCTGGATGCCTACAACGCCAACCCCAGCAGTATGAGGGTGGCGGTCGAAAATTTTGCTAAACAAACTCATCGTAATAAAGTACTATTGCTTGGCGGAATGGCGGAATTAGGAGACGAGAGTCTGAAGGAACACAAAGCTATTGTTGAACTCATCAAACAAAATGACTGGGAAAAAGTAGTGCTGGTTGGCGGTGATTTTTTGAAATTTGATCACCCTTTTATAAAATTCGAAACTGCCCTGCAAGCCAAAGAATGGTGGCAACAACAACATTTCGAAAATACTCACGCATTGATAAAAGGCAGCAGAAGCATGCAGATGGAAAAAGTATTGGAAAATTAATTAACCAATCATGAACTGGAAACAACTATTCCCGCAGTTTGAACCTGAGCTTATTGAACTGATCGAAAAGAATGCTGTAGAACGGTCATTCAATGCCGGTGATGTAATTATGCGGACCGGACAGTACATCAAATCGACTGTATTGGTGCTGGAAGGTCGGATCAAGATATACCGGGAAAATAATGAAGGCGGTGAATTCCTGATGTATTACCTGGGAGCTGGTGATGCCTGTGCTATCTCCATGATATGTGCCATTCAATCAAAAACCAGTGAGATCATGGCGCAGGCCGAAGAATCCACTGAGGTGCTGATGATCCCTATACAGCTCATGGATGAACTGATGAGCAAATACAAAAGCTGGTACCAGTTCGTTATTCAAACTTACCGCAGCCGTTTTGATGAATTGCTATCCGTAGTAGATAATATCGCTTTTCGAAATATGGATGAGCGACTCGAATTCTACCTGAAACGTCATGCGGGCAAAACCAAAAAAAAATTCGTTGAACTTTCGCACCAGCAAATTGCTGATGACCTGAACAGCTCCCGGGAGGTCATTTCAAGGCTTTTAAAAAAAATGGAACAGCGACAGCTCGTAAAACTGCATCGCAATATGATCGAGCTTGCATAGTGTAACTGCCCCTGTGATTTCAGTCACATTGTGAGAAAGGACTTTGATCTAATCTTGCAAAAATTATTTACATGGAAATCATAGGCTATATCGCATCATTGATCATTGGTATTTCTCTGGGCCTGATTGGTGGTGGTGGCTCTATCCTTACAGTACCTGTTTTGGTTTACCTTTTTGGTGTAGAGCCGGTACTCGCTACCGCTTATTCACTATTTATTGTTGGCCTATCCAGCCTGGTCGGTGCTTTTCCAAAATATAAACAAGGCCTGGTTAACCTGAAAACGGTTTTCATCTTTGGAATCCCGGCTATTGCTGCCGTTTATGCCACGAGAAGGTTTATTGTTCCGCTGATACCCGACCACGTCTTTTCTATTGGTGATTTTGTGGTCACTAAAAATATCCTGATGATGGTCTTATTTGCCATCCTGATGGTTTTTGCTTCAGTTTCTATGATCCGGGAGAAAAACAAAAATGGCAATGGCCATGAAGCTGATGGAGAACAAAAATTCAATTATCCACTTATATTATTGGAAGGAGCCGTAGTTGGTATATTAACCGGCCTTGTCGGTGCAGGTGGAGGTTTTCTGATCATTCCTGCATTAGTATTACTAAGCAAGCTACCTATGAAGCAGGCAGTAGGAACGTCCTTACTCATCATCGCCGCCAAGTCCCTGATCGGTTTTACCGGTGATCTTTCTCATTATACCATGGATTGGAAATTATTACTTATTGTCACGGCATTGGCGATAGCCGGTATATTTATTGGTGACTGGCTCAGCAAAAAAATTGATGGCAACAAACTTAAAAAAGGATTTGGATGGTTCGTATTGGTGATGGGTATATACATTATTATAAAAGAACTTTTCTTCCCCGTAGGCGGTGGCCATTGATTGTGATTCAAGTCACT
>JANOCH010000268.1:0-11960 GCA_031412015.1 Chitinophagaceae bacterium | reverse complement strand
AAGCAAATATAAAACTGGATAAGAGAACGGTGGTGGTATACCTGGGAGACAACCTGTATGATGCAGGGTTGCCCAGTGAAGCATACAGCCGCTACTCCGATATTAAAGCTCCGCTGGATTCACAGATCAATCTATTGAAAGGCACACAGGCGAAAGGGTATATGATACCCGGTAACCACGACTGGGAAAATGGCAGGGCCGGAGGCTATGAAGCCATTATGCGGCAACAAGCTTACGTAGACCGGTTTGGTGAAGGAAAAATTGAATTCTATCCTAAGGAAGGCTGTCCCGGACCGGTGGAAGTTGAAATAGGTGAAGATGTGATATTGGTAATGATGGATAGCCAGTGGTGGATACACCAGAATGATAAACCCGGTATTGAGTCCGATTGTGAGTATAAAACGGAAGATGAAGTAATAAGTGAGCTGGAAGATATTTTAAACAGGAATTATAATAAATTGATCTTACTGGCTACTCATCATCCTTTCAAGAGCAATGGGCCGCACGGAGGATATTTTACCTGGAAACAGCATATATTTCCCTTCACTGAAATGAGGGAGAATTTATATATCCCACTACCGATCATCGGATCAGCCTATCCTATTGCCCGTAGTGTTTTTGGCACGCCACAGGATATCAAACATCCGGGGTATACCAACATGATCAACCGGATCACGGAGGCTGTAAAAACACATCCCCACGTTATCATGGTGGCAGGTCATGAACATGCCTTACAGTTATTAAAAGATAGCAGCTATAATTATATCATCAGTGGAAGTGGTTGCAAGACCAGTCGATTATCTCCGGGCCGTAAAGCCGAATTCACCGCCCGCTCTTTAGGCTTTGTAAGTCTCGACATTTTAAAAAATAAAAATGTCAGAGCAAATTTTTATACGTTAGATAAAAATCCCGGCGATTCATTAAAGCTTGCTTATTCTAATCGCATACTTGATTTTTCTAAGTTACCTGTTGTTGTAGCAAAAGATACGGTTAAGGCTGTTCCCTATATTTATAAAGATTTTGTAAAAGCCCCGGCCAGTTCACAGTATAAGAAAGCAACCGGCATTCAACGGGTCTTTAACGGTAGAAATTATCGTGAGGAGTGGTCAACACCGGTCAATCTTAAAGTATTCAATGTAAACAAAGAGAAAGGAGGATTTACCATCGAAGGTGTTGGTGGCGGGAAACAAACACGATCACTTAAATTGAAAGACAAGCAGGGAGTAGAATGGACCTTGCGCACTATTGACAAAGATCCGACCGCTGCTATTCCTCAAAATTTCAGGCAAAGTTTTGCTTCCAATATTGTGCAGGATATGATATCGGCGGCACATCCTTATGCACCATTGACCATTCCTACGCTGGCAGATACAACCAATGTGTTAGTTTCAACGCCGGAATTTTTTTATGTTCCCGATGATCCGTCATTAGGTTATTATAAACCTCTTTTCTCCAATAAAATATGTATGCTGGAACGGAAAGACCCTGACGAGGGAGCCGACAGCAAAAGCAGTTTCAAGCTGTTTAATAAAATGCGGGAGGATAATGATCATACAGTTGATGAAGAAGCCGTATTAAGGGCCCGCCTGCTGGATATGCTTATTGCTGACTGGGACCGGCATTTTGATCAATGGAGGTGGGCGACAAGGGATACGGGCCAGGGCAAATTGTATATCCCTATTCCCCGCGACAGGGACCAGGCATTTTTTTATTCAGACGGTCTTATTCTCAAATACATGTCGAAAGGTAGAATTCCTTTTTTGAAGGGATTACAATATCGCATCAGGGATATCGATCGTTTAAATACGGTGTCAAAAGATTTTGACCGGATGTTTTTGAACAACCTGGATGAAGAAGCCTGGAGCAAGGTCGCGACAAATTTCACCAATAACCTGACCGATCAAAAGATAGAAGAAGCGATAAGGAAAATGCCCCCCGAGATATATGCGATCAGCGGAAAAGACATCGTCAATAAATTGATCAGCCGGAAAAAACTTCTAAAGGAACAGTCATTAAAATATTACCGGTTTCTTTCAAAAGAAGTGGATATTCTGGGCAGCAATGAAAATGAGAAATTTACCATCACGTCGGTCAACGACAGTGTGAAGCTGACGGTATATTCCTACCGGAAAACAGCGGACACCAATTTTGTTATGTACCAACGTGTTTTCGATCAACGGGTGACAAAGGAAATAAGGCTATATGGGTTTAACGGGGAGGATAAATTTGAAGTCGATAGCGGCATGCATTCTTCTATTCGTATCAGGATGATCGGCGGAAGGGGTAAGGATTCTTTTTTTATCAAAAGTGGGCTGAGAACCTTTGTTTATGATAATACGATTGACACCAATTATCTCCAGTCTTCATCAAGGACCAAAAGATATTTTAATAGTGATCCGAACATCAATGAATTCCGGATCAAACACTTTAATTATCCTATTAGCAGGTACCCGAGGTTAGTATTGGGCATTAATGAAGATGACGGTTTAATGCTGGGAACCGGTCTCTGGATCACCAGGTTTGGTTTCCGAAAAGATCCGTATGCCATTGACCATAAACTGTCGGCGCTGTTTGCCATTATGAGAAAAGCATGGCAGGTAAAGTATCAGGGGGCACAGATCAACGCTTTGGGTTCTTTCGATCTCCTTTTTAATGCACAAGTAAATAGCCCGGTCCTGAACAATTTTTTTGGGTTTGGCAACAGCACCTCCCTGGACGAATCCAAGCCCCTAAGGTATTACCGGGTTCGTTACAGATTCGCCGAAGCGGATATTTTACTTCGTAAAAAATATTTTGGAAAGCTGAGCCTGTTGGCTGGTCCAACTTTTTATCATTACTGGAACCGTTATGCCAGCAATGATGACTATATACTGGGTAAGCCATCTGATGCGGGTCTTGATTCCGCTTCCGTTTATAATACAAAAACGTATGCAGGTTTAAAAGCGGCTATTGAGTTAGACAACCTGAACAGTGATCTGTTCCCCACCCGCGGTATTCGTTGGGTAAATAAACTAACGTCGTTGCAGCCGTTGAACCGCTTTAGCAGATCGGTGACCAAACTTGAATCCGATATGGTCATTTATGCGAGTTTGAAAATTCCTGCAAGAATTATTGGCGTTATCAAAATGGGCGCTGGTCATATTTTCAATGATAGCATCGAGTATTTCCAGGCATTATCATTGGGGCAGAATAATGTGTTAAGGGGATTCAGAAAGAATCGTTTTTCGGGTACTTCCATGGCTTACGGGAGTCTTGAACTCAGGATAAAATTATTTGACAGCAAATCATACATTCTGCCGGGGCAGGTTGGCCTTATCGTATTCAACGATATTGGTCGGGTTTGGTACACCGGCGAGGACAGTAAAAAATGGCATTATGTAGCAGGAGGGGGGGTCTATTATAATCCTTTCAACTTAGCGATCCTGTCGGCGACCGTTGGGTACTCTAAGGAAGAACAGGTCTTCAACTTTTCGCTGGGCTCGAAGTTTAATATTACATTTTAGTAGAGCCAGGGCATGCCCTGGGTTATAAAAAATATAAAGTAGCAAATGAAAAATAATGACAAACAAATTATTAAACAGGCAGAGGAGAAAGTTAGCAGCCTGTTTGATGCAGGTTCTCCCGGAAATCTTTTATACCATAGCATTGATCACACAAAGAATGTCGTGGACAGGGCTAATGAGATCGCGGCTCATTACGAGTTGTCGGAAAAAGACATCACTATTTTGAATATCGGGGCATGGTTTCATGATGTTGGTCACCTGTCCACTGATCCAGCTATGCACGAACAAAAAAGCGCTGAACTGGTAAAAGAATGGCTGGCAGATAAAGGTGATAATGCGGGATTGGCGGATGAAACGGCGAAGCTGATATTGGCTACCAAGCTGAGTACGACACCGCAGGGCTTGATTCAGGAGATCATTAAAGACGCGGATACTTATCATTTTGGAACAGGAGAGTTTAAGAAAATGGATAAGTTGATGAAAAAAGAGATGGGTTCGCGGAACCTGCCTGTGGAAGATTGGGAAAAGAACACCTTGGTTTTATTAGAATCGCATCAGTACTATACATCTTATTGTAAAGAACACCTGGAGGCAGGTAAACAAAAAAATATGGCTAAGGTTAAAAAGAAAATTAAAGAAGGGTACCAGGAAAATGCCAGCGCCACTATACTTCCGGCGGAAGAAAACAGGGGTGGCAACAAAAATGCAAAAAAAGAACAGATCGGGTTTATAACAAAAGGAATACAGACGATGCTTCGTCTCACTTCGGAAAATCATATGCGCTTGAGTGAAATGGCCGATAACAAAGCGAATATCCTGATTAGTGTAAATGCGATTATTATTTCGGTGATCTTATCTGTACTCATCCGGAAAATCGAAGTAGACAGGCATCTTGCTATTCCAACTTTTATATTCTTGGCCTCAGCATTGACGACCATTGTAATTTCTATCCTTGCAACCAGGCCTAAAATCACTAATGGAAATTTTACGAGGGAAGATATTTTAAGCCGTAAAACCAACCTGCTTTTTTTTGGAAATTTTTTCAAAAGTGAACTGGAAGAATATAAATGGGGAATGAGTACCATGATGAAGGATCCTGAATATTTGTACGGAGCATTGGTAGATGATATTTATTTCCTGGGTAAGGTGTTAGGAAGAAAGTATCGTTTAGTACGATTAGCTTATGGCGTTTTTATGATCGGGATCCTTGTTTCTGCGTTTGCTTTTATTATTGCCATTTTATTTAATCGGTCAGCTCCTGCTACTGTTATCATAGAGGGAAGCGGCGCTCCATTTTAAATCCAGGATCTTATGTATCACAACAGGGATATAAGTTGGTTAGGGTTTAACCACCGGGTTTTACAGGAAGCCGCGGATCCGTCTGTTCCTTTATTGGAGCGGGTTAAGTTTTTAGCTATTTTTTCAAGCAATATGGATGAATTCTTTCGTGTCCGTTATCCTGTCATCACATTCTACTCAACTTTAAAGAATAAAACATTAAATAAAATAGTGCCACCCTATGACAAAAAGCTGGCGGAAAAAGTCCGGGATATCATCGCATTACAACTGGAAGAGTTTGGCTCTATTATCAATACACAGGTATTACCTGCATTAGAGGCGAATAAAGTCATATTGTATTATAACCGGCCGATACCGGAACAGTACACTTCGCAGATCCGGGAGCTTTTCTTTTCAAGGATACTGGCTTTTATTCAACCTGTATTTATGGATGAATCCTTTAAACCCGATTTTTTCCCGGAAAATAATAAGATCTATTTTTTTGTATTGCTGAAAAAAGAAGGGAATGAAGCCTTTAGCCATGCCGTGATCAATATTCCCACCGACAAGGTTTCAAGATTTGTTAAGCTGGAATCGGGTGGTGAGGAACAACCGATTGTTTTTTTAGATGATATCATCCGCGATAATATGAATTGCATATTCGCCGGTTTTACGATCCATGCTTGCTATAGTTTCAAGATCACCCGCAATTCAGAACTTTTTTTAGACGAAGAAAATATAGGCGAAGGTTTGTTGAAAGAGATGGAAAAGAAATTGGCCAAAAGAGATATGGGGCCACCCACCCGTTTCTTGTATGAACAGGGAATGCCATTAAGTGTTCAAAATTTTTTAGCCCAATCATTGGGATTAAAACAGGAAGAGTTATACGAAGGGGGAAGATATCATAACCTCAGCGACCTGGCTTCGCTCCCCGTAAGCAGGAAAGATCTGGAGTATCCTTCCCTGCAACAATTAAAACCTGTAGGGCTGGAATACTACGGCGATATATTTCGTCAAATGGAAGAAAAGGACCTGCTGCTGCATTTTCCCTACGAAAGCTATAACCCTGTACTCGCATTTTTTAACCAGGCGGCCATTGATCCCGGCGTTGAATCCATTGCTGTTACGCTGTACCGGGTAGCGGCGGAATCACATATCGTCAATGCACTGATCAGCGCGGCGAAGAATAAAAAGCAGGTCCAGGTTTTTGTAGAGTTGAAAGCGAGATTTGACGAGGCCAACAATATTAAGTGGAGCAAGGAAATGGAGAAAGCAGGAGTAAAGATTATCTATAGCATACCACAAATCAAGGTGCATTCAAAAATAGCCCTGGTGATAAAGAGGAGTAAGGAGGGAACAAAAGGGTATGGTTACATAGGTACCGGCAACTTTAATGAAACTACGGCGAAGTTTTATACCGATCATGCGCTTTTCACCGCCCGCCACGATGCGATAAAAGACCTGAAGCATTTATTCAGCATCCTGGAAAAAAGAAAACGACCGGAGAAGAATGCGGTCTCCAAATTCAAGGAGCTACTGGTTTCCCAGTATAATATGGTGTCTGCTTTTGAAGAAGAGATCATGAAGCAAATCAAACACAGGAAAAAAGGACTGGATGCATCGATCAGGATAAAGCTGAATAACCTCGAAGATATTTACATGATAGATCTATTGTACAAGGCCAGCCAGGCTGGTGTAAAAATTCAATTACTAGTACGGGGTATTTGCTGCATAGCACCGGGAATAGAAAATTTGAGTGAGAATATTGCCGTCAAAAGAATAGTTGACCGTTTCCTTGAACATAGCCGTATCCTGATATTTGGCGAAGGCGCGGACACGAAAATCTATATAGGTTCGGCTGACTGGATGACGAGAAACCTTCAGCAACGTATCGAGGTTTGTACACCTGTTGTTGAAGAAAGATTGAAGGAGGAGCTTGTCAACTATTTTGACATTCAATGGAACGACAAAGTAAAAGCCGTTAAGCTGGATGCTGCACTAAACCAGCTAAGGCAACACGATCTCGCGGAAGAAGACAGGAGATGTCCGCAGGAAAAGGTTTATGATTATCTAAAACAACGGTGATGCGCTGGCTTCAAAAAAGAATTAATATCTCATCACCGATAGCGCGGTACCATCTTCGGAGGATACTCCTGATCAGTGTAGCATGGACGGTGATCGATCTTTTTTTGTACTTCCGGAATGTTTCTTCCGGCAGCGACATTGATTATCCTTACCATGAGAATGGATGGGTGGCCTGCCTTCTTCGGTCGTCAATCATCTTACTCGCCAGTCTCTTCATGTCGTGGTTGTTATTGAAGGAATTGAAGATCGTGTTCCGGAACATGACATTGCTTGCCGGATGGCTGCTAAAAGTTTTTTTGTTGTTACTTATCGCAATGGCTGCCACTATACTTGTTTTCTTTCTGCATTTTCTTATCATCAATGGCGTAAGCTTTGCTGAAACGGTTAACCAGTTTCAAAACTATTTTTTGAATACCAGTCTTGCCACTGACAATCTTCTGTTCTGGCTTGTCATGCTTTTGGCGGCGCAGCTCATCGTAGAAATAGATCAAAAATATTCTCCCGGTGTTTTTTTAGAAATTTTGACGGGTAAATATCTTAAGCCCAGGAATGAAAAGCGGATCATTATGTTTTTGGATCTGAAAGATTCTACCCCGATAGCCGAACAACTGGGTCATGAAAAGTATTTCTTATTCATTAAGGATTTTATTTATTATGTATCGAAGGCGGTACTTGAAAACAACGGGATGATCTATCAGTATGTTGGTGATGAAGTAGTGGTAACCTGGCCTTATAAGAAAGAAAATATCCAAAAGTCTTTGAATACGGTTATAGAGTCACGTAAAGCTATTCAGCGTAAAGCAGATCATTTTCGCCGTGAGTACGAAGATATAGTTCCGGAGTTTAGGGTCGGATTACATGCCGGCGACGTTACCATTGGTGAAATTGGGATCATAAAAAAGGATATCGCGATCAGCGGCGAGGCCATGAATACTGCCGCCCGTATCAGGAGTGCCTGTAATGAGTTGAATCAAAAGTTTATCGTATCCAAAGAATATTTTGATACAGGCATTCTCAAATCCTGGCAGGGTGAAAACCTGGGAGAGGTTTCTTTGAAGGGAATGGATGAATCGATGCAGTTGTATGCCCTTAAGATATAGGTATTATAATTGCATTATTTAGCCAGTTTAGATAAACAAACGACCGGGAATAAATAGAAAACTCTCTATGATACAAGCCGTTGGAGTAAAAGTAATTATCAGAATAATAACCGTCATGCTATTATTCATGAGCTGCCATCCGGCGCTATCACAAACTTTCATAGTAAAAGATTCCCCATTTATAAAAGGAAGTACCGTTGTCATTCCCGGCAGGGAGTATAAGCGATCAGGTTGGCATAATTTCTTTTGGGGTAAGCACTATCGCCAGGAATGGAACACGGCTTTTCGGGTAGAAAATTTTTACCTTGATACAGCAGTAGGAGGACTCACTGCTTTCAAAGAAGGTGGTGGGAGGCAATCAAAAAGCTTGCGCCTGAAAGATAAGAACGGGAAAGAATATGTGTTGCGCAGTGTTAATAAGGATTTTGGCAGGGGATTGAAGGATATGGACGGTACATTTATTAGCCGTATAGCCAAGGACCAGGTTTCTATCGGGCATCCTTACACTGCTGTTACGATCACTCCAATGGCGAAAGCTGTTGGTATCTATCATACCACTCCCCACATAGTATTTGTTCCGGTGCAAACGTCATTAAACGAGTTTTCAAATGAGTATGGCGATCAATTATATTTATTTGAACAAAGACCCGACGAGAACCAGGAAGATGCAGAAAATTTCGGCTATTCCAAAAATGTGATCGGGAGTGAGAAATTGATGGAGAAAATCTATAAGGATAAGGACAACCGTGTTGACCAGCTTGCCTTTGTCAGGGCACGTTTATTCGACATATTTATCGGTGATTGGGGCCGCCACCCCGATAACTGGCGATGGGCTGAATTTGAGGAAGAGGATCAAACTATCTATAAACCCGTACCGAGGGACAGAGACCAGGCTTATACAAAAATAGATGGATTCTATCCTAACCTGGCTGGTTCATTCTTAAAACAGGTGCAAGGGTTTAATGCAACATTGAAAAATGTCGGCAGCTGGAATTTCCCTGGCAGACCACTGGATAAAAAATTTTTGAACGAACTTTCCCTTGATACCTGGTTAGAGCAGGCTAAAGATCTGCAAAGAAATCTAACAGACAACCTGATAGAAAGCAGTATAAGATTGATGCCGCCTGAGCTCTTTAATGTCTCCGGAAAAGAGATCATAAGCAAATTAAAATCACGCAGGGATCAGCTGCATAAATATGCAGGAGATTATTATTATTACCTCGCTAAAACAGTTACGATTTTAGGTTCAGAAAAAACTGAAATAATACGCATAAATGTTTTGCCGGAAAAAAAAGTAGCGGTGGATGTATATAAAATAAATAAGGAGGGAAAGACGATCGATACACCTTACTATTCGCGAAATTTTAACGCCGTCGAAACCAAACAGCTTTATATTTATGGGTTGGGTGGTAGGGATATCATTGAAGTAAAGGGTGAAGGAAAAGCCCAAATGAATATTCGGGTGATAGATCCGAAAAGGGAAGACTCGATAGCTGGAAATAATAAATTAAAAGGCATTAAATTTTTTAAGGGTGAAAAGTTTGAGTATGATACCTTGCGCGATAAAAAAATAAAAATCGCTGTTGTTCCCATCTTTACGCCTTCCGCTTATACGGTTTTTAACAATGATCCATTGGGTCTGTTTCCCAAAACCGGGATAAAAGTGAGTGCGGGTATTACTTTTACGCCGCAGCCCTGGCGAAAAAACGAATACCAGATAGTGCATTCAGTGAATGCCCTTTATGGTTTTCTGAGAACTTCTTTTAATGTAGGTTATGTGGGCCGTTTTGGACATGTAGCAGGTAAATGGGATCTCGTGCTTAAGGGAAGGCTGGACGCACCCGCCGTAGAGAATTATTTTGGCTCCGGGAATAATACCGTTTTTTCTAATAAAACGAGAAACTATTACCGGACACTCAGCCAACGTGGGTATGGTGCGATTGGCTTTGAGCGGACTTTTGAAAAGAAACATCACGCCCAACTATCGCTGGTGTATCAATCCGTGAAGTACAAAAAGACCGGAGGCCATTATATCGGTGATGCGATTGCCATCGACCCTTCTGTATTTAATAAGAAACAATTTGGCGGTGTTGAGGCGGGCTATATGTACAATACTACGAATGGTTCTTTATATCCCACGAGGGGTTTTGTCATCAATGTAGGCGGCGGCGGATTAAAAAATCTTGCCACTACGGATTCATCATTTGCTAAGGTCAGTTCATCAGCGGCTGTTTATTTACCGATAAGCAAGGCTTTCACCTTTGCCATGAGAGCAGGCGGCGCTGCGGTGTTTGGTGATCCTGATTTCTATCACCTGAACAGGTTAGGAGGAAATATGGAGATGCGTGGATTTGAAAGGGAACGATTTTTTGGGAAAAGTATTTTTTATACCAATACCGAAATCAGGTGGTTGACCAATACACGTAACTATTTCTACAATGGTAAGATAGGGTTAGTTGGTTTTTATGACATTGGAAGAGTGTGGATGCCCGGGGAGAAATCATCCTTGTGGCACGCTGGGTACGGAACGGGTCTGGTACTTATACCTTTCAATAAAGTCACCCTGACGGCGATGTATGGTTTATCCAAAGAAGGTGATAACCTTTTTTTCCGGGGCGAAATGTTCTTTTAAATGGCTCCGTCCCGGGCATAAAAAAACTGCTGATATCGTTCAGCAGTTTTTTTTTAATCAGAAGGGTTATTTGTTTTTTACTTCACCTGTTTCTCCATCGATCTTCGTCTTTTTGTCGCCGTCTTTTATTTTGATATCACCATCTGCTTCCACCTTTTTCTTGTAATCACCGTCTTTGATCTTGTAGTCGCCATCTTCATCCAGTTTCACTTTCAGGTCATCATATTTATATTTCCCATCTTCGAGTTTTATGACCTGCCCGTTTATCACTTTTCCGGAGGCGCCAAAGATGGTATCTTTCGTTTGTTCATTGACATAAATATAAACGGGTTTCTTTGTTTCCACATCCACCATCAGGCCACTGTTTTCATCTTTTACCAATGTTACCGGTTTGTCCTGATTCAGATCGTAATAGCCGGTTTTCTCTTTACAACTGCCTAAGGCCAATACGGCCGATATGGCGGAGAAAAAAATTACTTGTTTCATAAAGTTTTTTTTGATTAAAAATCGTGTTTAAGGTTCTTCCAATAATTCAATTGGTATGCCAACAAAAATCCAGTCTTGAACAGGTATAATATGAGAAAATGGTGTGGAAATAATTGCCGGAGATAGCCCGATAGGGTTGCTGGTAAAATGAGCGAATTATCCTTGCGTTTATAGTTGACAAAAGCCTCAAAGATTCCGTTATTTATTCCAACAATGAGCCAAAATTAACCTCGTCTGATAATTTGAGTGCCATTTTGCAGTAGATATGAGAAAATCATATATCTTTTCCACTCAAGACCAATTCAAAGGTTGCGCTATATGAATAAATCTAATAAGTATCTTTTGCCCATCATCCTGGTAACTTCTTTGTTTTTTTTATGGGGATTTGCCTATGGACTACTGGACGTGTTAAACAAGCATTTCCAGGATACACTGGATATTACTAAAAAAAGGTCGACGCTTTTGCAGGCGGCCTACTTTGGCGCCTATTTTTTGGTAGCGTTACCAGCAGGATTGTTTATGCAAAAATCCGGGTACAAGAAAGGCATCATTATAGGATTATTGCTATATGCTGCCGGGGCCTTGTTATTTTATCCATCAGCACAAAATTCAAGTTTCAATTTTTTCCTGTTATCCTTATTTGTTTTGGCCAGCGGGCTGGCTTTTCTTGAAACTGCAGCCAATCCTTACATCACGGTCTTGGGAAGGCCTGAAACATCGGAATACCGGCTAAACCTTTCACAAAGCTTCAACGGGGTTGGCTCTTTTCTTGGTCCCATTGTAGGCGGTGCTTTATTTTTCGGTGATAAATCTTCCACCAATGCATCGGAACTTGATTCAGTAATGTATGTATATATTGCTATTGCAGCCGTAGTG
>JANOCH010000267.1:0-4635 GCA_031412015.1 Chitinophagaceae bacterium | reverse complement strand
TAGGATTGGCCGTAGTCCACGGAGCGATCGTGCTATACATCTTTCGTACGGCTAACCCCCTTCTTTCTCTGTCGTAACTATCCATCAATAATTCAAAACTACGAACAGAGGTGAAGGTTTCACCTGGTTGTAATTCAATACCCGGCGCTTTATCAGGATACACTTGCAATACGCAGGGAGTAGTGTAATTATAATTGACCTGTGAAGTGTAGGATGAATCTGTTTTCCAATGCAAAGTCTGATCGCTGATGTCATATCGCATGGCATTGTTGAATGCATAATTGGTTTCAACATAAATACCCTGCTGTTTCTTCATCACTTCCGCCTTGCCCACGACGGCGCTTTCTTCTTCCACCATTGCCAACACTTCATTCTTTACCCGGTCTATTTTAAATGGACCGGTCCCAATGTTTTCCACGGTAACCCATTTCGCGATAAGCGGAAGCCCATCATACAAAGCGTAATGTACTGTAACGACAACATCCTCCTTTAAACCAGGCAGGCTATTCCTATACCTAAAGCTTATTACTTTCCCACGGGGATGTTTTTTATTGGAAGCCCACCAGGTACCCGCTTTCCAGTTAACGAATGGTTTCAATTCGCTGATCTCGTAATTGACAAATTGAAAATCATTTTCTCCTTTCGTAAAACTATCCAACCATTCCGGCAACAGGTAAGCTTTTTCCTTTTGTCCATAAAGACCACCAACGTTATATTCTTTTCCATTGATAGTAATCAAAGCTTCCGGGGTTACAGCTCTTAACAACTGCTGACCGGTAATCATGTTTTTATAATCTATACATACCACATTCGGTGACAATCGAAAAGTTCTTTTTACTAACCCATTGTATAGAATAATATCTTTTTTATCAGCACTTATATAAATACCGGCTTTTATTGTAACCGGTTTTATCAGCCAGTCACCCATATATAAGTTTTGCTGCGAAGAAATTTGTTCAGCCTTTAGTTGCGCAGCAGCTTTTCCCGTGAGCATAAAATAAAAAATCAAAAGTGCAGGTCTTATCATTTGTAGTAAGCTTATAATTTGAGATTAAGCGGATATCTGCTATGGCAAATGACTATTGTAGTGGCTTATACACTCTGCTATTTACTTTATACAGCTTATCAACGGGCATTTTAATTAGCTTTCGGTCATAGGTCATCAAACCGTTTACCTCACCTTCTACATCTGATACCTGTGTATAAATAGCGGCCGATAATCCCTTTGGAATAAAATCTTCCAGCAAACTGACAAAGTTGCTATACTGTATTAACAATGAATCGGCGCTTTTAAAACTCTGGTAACCCCAGTTGGCTTTGTTTTGCCAGGTATGCCCTTCAATGGGCAGTCCCAATCCGCCATACTCACCCAACACGACAGCCTGGCTTTTACCAAACAGGTCAGCCCTTTGCATAATGGGTGGCGGGTAATTATGATAGTCATGTATGTGGCCGGTTAAATGGAAATTACCACCACTGGCACTGTTTACCAAACGACTTTTATCATAGTTCATCACCCACTTTGTTATTTCCACCGTTTTAAATTGACCCCAGGCTTCATTGAAAGGAACCCATGCGACGATACCCGGAAAAAATTTAACGGCATCCATTATCGCTTTCAATTCGGTTTTAAATATTTGTTCTGATTCAGGAGTACGTATTTTATCAACAGGCTCTAATGAGGGATTGGTGATCCATTGATCACCCTTAGCCATATCACCGCTTGGCATGTCCTGCCAGACCAGCATCCCGATCTTATCGCAATGATAATACCAGCGTGCCGGTTCTACTTTTACATGTTTGCGAAGCATATTAAAACCCATTTCCTTTGCTTTGACAATATCGTATTGAAGCGCTTCATCTGTTGCGGCAGTATAAAGTCCATCGGGCCACCAGCCCTGGTCAAGCATACCAAACTGGAATAAAAATTCATTGTTGAGCATTAATCGTTGTATTCCATTCTTATCAGGCGATAATGAAATCTTTCGCATCGCAAAATAACTGCTTACTTCATCCAGCAACTGCCCGTTGCGGAGCAACTGTATTTTCAGATCGTACAAAAACGGGTTCGCCGGCGACCAGCGTTTTACCTCTTTTAATTTCACTTCTGCTATCGCACCGGCATTTGTTATTTCTTCTGCAATATTATTTCCCCCATCGCTTATACTGATCTTTAACTGGTCGCCTTCTTTTGCATCTTTCACACCGGTTTCTATACGGATGATATTTTTATCGATATCGCCTACGGGGTTTATATTTTCAATATGAGCGATATTCACCGTCTCTAACCATACTGTTTGCCAGATGCCGGTCACCGGTGTGTACCAAATACTATTAGGATTCTTCACCTGTTTACCTCTTGGTTGTGGACCCTCATCTGTCGGATCCCAAACCCGCAACACTAATTCCTGTTTTCCTTTTTTTAAATGTTCCGTTATATCAATATAAAAAGGATCATAGCCCCCCTTGTGGGTACTCAACTCTTTTCCATTAATATATACGGTACTCTGCCAGTCAACAGCCCCAAAATGCAGCAACAATCTTTTATCCTTACTATTTTTTGGAGCAGTAAAGTTTGTTTTATACCAAAGACAATTATCTTTTCCCACTTCTCTCGCTACTCCTGACAATGCAGACTCTACCGCGTATGGAACTAAAATTTTTCCATCATAAACGGTGGGTGTTTTTTCTGCAACGGGTTTAATGGCATAGTCCCAAAGACCGTTCAGGTTGATCCAGTTATTTCTTTGCATTTGCGGGCTTGGATATTCAGGCAAGGGATGCTTGTGGTCAACCATAGCAGCCCAGTTGGTACTGATCTTCTCTCCTGCGATCTTCCAGGCTGGCTGTGCATATGTTTCTTGAAATAAAAAAATGACGATGAGAATAATAGCAACAGCAGGTTTTCTTAAAGCAATCATTATTTAATTTTTTGCTGGTTTAAAATCCTTCGCCCCATTAAATTAAGGAAGTTTATATAAACCTGGCTCAGATAAAGTCGGATTTAACCGGGATGATAGTAAAGGATTACTTTATATAAAGCTTATATTTATTTTAAGTCAATAAGAATAACAGTATCCGGTCCATCAATATCAACACCTTCTGTAGAGATGATTACGCCTTCCTTCTGTTGTTTGTATTTTACTTTACTACCGGCTCCAAGCAATGTTGCCTGTTTTACTATTTCACTTATTCCCGGAAGGAAAATGCTGTTAGCATCGGGAATTTTAAACAAATGGAGATATATTTTTTTATCTTTTTGTGTCGTTACTCCCCACACCTGGTGTCCAAGCGGTCCACCCCTTGTGCCATAAATACTTTCACCATATTGTTGCAACCATTCACCTGCAGCCGCCAATGTATCAGTGAATTCAGGTTGTATCGCTCCGCTTGGCATCGGTCCAATATTCAATAAAAGATTTGAATTACGTCCTGCGGCACCAATTAATAATTGTAAAACTTGTCTTACCGTTTTATAATTCCTGTCTGTGATATTATAACCCCAGGAACCATTAATAGTTTCGCAAGCTTCCAGTGGAACTTCTTCGGATGCTTTTTGAAAACTAAGACCTGATTTATTTTCCCCGGGCAGATCTCTTTCAAACATCTGGAAATCCTCGCCGGGAATGGTAGACAAGTGGTGATTGTTGCCGATCATGCATTGTGGTTGCAGCTTATGGATCAGCCCATATATTTCTTCGTATTTCCAGTCGATCCTTGATGTTCTGTCTGCATGACCTTCCGGGTTGGTTTGATCCCAATGCCCGTCAAACCAGATAGACATCACTTCGCCATAATTGGTAAGCAACTCTGTCAACTGGTTTTTCATAAACTGCAGGTAAGAAGCGTAGCTCGTTTTTGAAGTTCGGCCGGTTCCTTTCCCGGTGCGACCCGTTTCACGGGGATAGTCATCGCGGTACCAATCCAGGGTAGAATAATACAATCCGAGTTTAATTCCCTGCTTCTTACATTCCTCCGCCAACAACTTCAATACATCTTTTCCGTAAGATGTATTGGTGATCTTCCATTCCGACTGTTTGGTGTCCCAATTGGAAAAACCATCATGGTGACGGGTAATGAATACGATGTATTTCATGCCGGCGCTCTTTGCAGTGGCTACCCATTTGGCGGCGTCAAAATCGACAGGATTGAAGGCACGTAGCAAACGGGTATAGTCAGCTACTTTGATATTGCGGTTGTTCATCACCCATTCTCCATCGCCCAATATACTGGATAGACCCCAATGGATAAACATGCCATATTTGTTATCCTGGAACTGGTGGCGGGCTTCCAGGTTCTCTTTGGCCGGAATATAGTCCCCGGTGACGCGGGGCAAGCTCTGTGCAAAAATGGAAGACTGGAGGAAGATTATAAAAGCAATGATCGAAAGACTATTCTTCATAACAGAAATGATTTAGGTATTGCAGGTTTGAATCAGGCAAATTACCTGATTCCGGGTAAGGAAACCCAAGTTAATATTGTTTGATTTTACCTGTTTCTTGTTATTCCTTCTCTTGTAAAAAATGTATAGACCTGCCTTATTTATCTTCTTTCAATTCCGACAAAAAGCTCACCACATCCCTGATCTCTTTTTTAGACAGTATAAATTTCATTTCCGGCATACTGGAAGCGGCA
>JANOCH010000266.1:0-8136 GCA_031412015.1 Chitinophagaceae bacterium | reverse complement strand
CTAGTTTCACCCAAACGGCTGAGCAAAGTCAAACCATCCATTTCCGGCATATTGATATCACTCAGTACAATATCGATATCAGGATGTTGCACAATTTTATCCAGTGCATCATTGCCATTGTTAGCGAAAATAAATTCATACTGCTGTTCCCGTATCTTCTGCCGGAATTTTTGCTTGATGAGCATCTCGAGGTCCGTCTCATCATCGGCCACTAAAATCTTTGCCATCAGTTTATGGTTTTAAGCTTTTCCTTTAATACGGTAAAATCAACCGGCTTGGTTAAAAAGTCATCCGCTCCCAACTCCTTGGCTGTATTAAAATTCTCTGCATCGCCGTAAGCTGTTATCATCATTACTATTGGTGGAGGCTTATGATATTTTTGCTTGATATGCCCCAGCAATTCCAGACCGCTCATACCTGGCATATTTATGTCTGAAAGTATCAGCACGGCCTCATGCTCGTGGCTATTCAGGTAGGTCAAGGCCTCTTCTCCTGAAAAAGCGAACACAAATTCCATTTCACTATTCCTTATTTCCTTTCTGAATCGCTGTTCGAAAAGTATCTGAACATCCCTTTCATCATCTACTACTAAAATTTTCATATCCTGGTTAATTGTTTATTGAGGTAAAATAATACTAAAGGTCGCCCCCTCCCCTTCTTTTGTTTCCACTTTCAATTCACCATTGTGTGCCTTGATAATGTCATAACTTAAAGATAACCCTAATCCTGTTCCCTCTCCGGTAGGTTTAGTCGTAAAAAATGGCTGAAATATTTTTTCCCTTACTTTTTGCGGTATGCCATTACCATTATCTTTTACTACTACCTCTACTTTGCCGTTGCCCTTCTTTGTACTCACCGAAACCGTTGGTTCATACCCATCGACCAAATACTTTTTCTTCTCCGTAACGGCGTAAAAAGCATTGGTAATTAAATTTAAAATTACCCTGCCGACATCTTGCGGAATGATATTGATTTCTCCAATACTATCATCAAAATCAGTTTTCATGATAGCATTGAAAGACTTGTCTTTGGCCCTTAAACCATGATAGGCCAATCGCAAGTATTCATCCGCCAGGGTATTGATATTGGTGGGCTCTTTTTGCCTGTTACCGCTGCGGCTGTGCTGCAGCATTCCCTTTACGATACCATCGGCTCTTTTACCATGATGATTTATTTTTTGTTCATTCGCCGCGATATCATCAGCAATACTTTTTACTTCTTCCAGGTTTCCGTTTGCAATTTCCTCTTTCATTTCCGCGATCAGCTCGGTATTTACTTCCGAAAAATTATTGATAAAGTTCAGCGGGTTCTGTATTTCATGGGCGATGCCGGCAGTAAGCTCTCCCAGGGAAGCCATTTTTTCGGACTGTATCAATTGTGACTGGGTCGCTTTCAGGTCCTCCAGGGATTGCTGGAGCTGGTTTGTTCTGAGATTTATTTTTTCTTCTAGCAACTTGTTCTCTCTTTTTAATCTGCGGGAACGGTAAACAATGTAGGCTCTCAACAGGGCAATACCCGCCAGCCCATATAAAACATAAGCCCACCATGTCTTCCACCAGGGAGGTGCAATAGTGAAGGAAAAAGCTACAGGTTCGCACCATTTTCCGCGGTAAAGACTTGCTACCTTGAAGGTATAGTGACCGGGAGAAATGCCGGGATAGTTTTCACTAAACCCCCTGAATGTTTTTTCACTCCATTCCTGGTCTACTCCTTCCAGAATATAACGGTACCACACGGTATCCTGTGTTCCAAAATGCGCCTGGCTGAAATGAAACTGGAGGTAATTTTTATTATACGGTAATTGCAGGTTCCCCGGTAGATTATATACGGTATATAAACTGTCCCATTGCATGCCCTCCCTGTTCAACTCGGAAGTCTGGGAGGTAGGTTTGCCATTGACATAAAATGTATCTTTCTTCAAATACCGGTTCCAAAGTGTGTCTGTTCCATTTGCATTCTTCCAGGGATCCGTTACAAAATTCTGGCGACGATTGTAGACATCAAAGCCGGTAATATATGTCGCGGGAATAATGCTGTCGTTTTTACGTACATTGAGGTTACTGATAATAGTAATACCCTCATCACCCCACCAATACTGCCCATTCGCCAATAAAAGATCAGAATTAAAAGTGCGGGCATTTTTAGCGATACCATCTGATCTCCCCAATGATTCTATCTGCCATGTATTATCAGCCGTCAAAGAAGGTGGTGTAAGGATATTAAGACCTTCACCGCTTCCTGCATAGATCCTTCCCTTGTATTCTTTAAGGGAGGTTAGCCGGTTACTTAGTAAGCCCTGGGCAGTGGTGAAATGTGTAACAGAATCCCTGGCAGCATTGATGGCAAACAAACCATTGACAGATGAGAACAGCCAAACCTTTCCATCCTGACCCTGCAACAATTGGTTATCTTCTGCCGCACCTGTCAGCGATTTATAATCGGATTGAATGATATGCTTTACCGTTTTGGAATCAATATCGATCTGACCGATACCCTTTTTTTGGGAATAAAACCACATGATGCCCTGCCGGTCTTTTTTTATATCCAGGATGGTTGAATCGTTCAGGCCTTCAGTCGATCCGATATGACGGATATTTTTATTCTGCAGATCGAGTATATCTATCCCTGGTACGTCGATTCCACCAAGCCAGATATTGTTCTGTTTATCCCGTTCGATGGAAGTTACATTAGCGGTGACGAGACCCTGCTTCACACCGATGCGTTCTATTTTTTTTAACGATGTGTCAATTATTTCAATACCGCCTTTTTGCGTGCTCAGGATTATTTTGCCATTATGTTCTACGATATACTGGATCAGATCATCGCTTAATCCTTGTTGGCGGGTGTACAATTTTGCAAGCCCTGTTGCCGTATCAAGAATTTGTATGCCCCGGTCCAGTGTCCCGATCCAAATGCGTCCGCGTGTATCTTCCATCTGCGTACTGATGGCTACATTTCCTACCCGGCGAATAACCTCACCTTTTTTGTAAATCATATTCAGTCCCTGGTCGGAACCCATCCAAACCTGGTGCAGGGCATCTTCCATTAATAATGCGTTATTCTTACCATTTAATCCTCCTGAAACCCCAAGTGTTTTACATTCTCCGAGCCTGCTATTAATTATTATAATACCGTCATCAGTGCCAATCCACATGTTACCGGCAAAGTCTTCGAGGAAACCGCCGATAAAACGTCTTGGAAATCCCTGGGCTTCTCCAAACTTTTTGATCGACCCTTTTTCAACGTCTGCGACATGCACGTTGCCCTTGAAACTTCCTATCCAGATCCTGTTCCACCTGTCTTTCGCCAGTTCAGTAAGTGTATCCGTCGCCAACCCGTGCGCCTCATCAAGGTACCTGACCTGGTTGTCTTTCAAATTCAGAATATTTAATCCTCCCTGGATCGTTGCAATCCAAATATTGTGGGATCCGTCTTCCACCAAACCCGTGGGTGATTCAGCAGATAAGCCTCCCGCTTTTTGTAACAATTTGATGTTCTTTTTCTCCTGGTCAATAATAGCGACAGAACCTCCTGTTATTTTTTTAGCAAAGTCAAAAGTGCTGGGCAGGAATGTCGCCCACACCCTGTTGTCATGATCGATGATTACCCTGATCCCAAAGTTGCTTATAAGACCTTCGGTTGAAGACACCTGCCGGCTAACGCCATTTTTAAAATCCAGTGCTACAATTCCCCTATCCCTGGTCACCATCCATATTTGGCCATCTTTATCCTCCGCCATATCCAGTACACCAGAACCTATTTCCTTAATGATGTACAGGTAAAGACTTTCACCATCATAACGATATATACCTTTCGCTGTTACTATCCAGGTAAATCCGTCTTTCGTTTTAAGTAAGGATTGAATGGCCACCCCGCCTAATTGATCTCCCAAATCATAGATCATCCCGGCATTTGAATTTTTTAGCACGGGTCGCCCAACCTTTGCTATTTCAGGCAGAGGAATTACAGCAGTCTTGAACTTCAGGGGGATTCCGGGAAGACTATCATAATTAAAATCGGCTTTGGGTAGCTTGTTAAGGTCAATAATGCTTTCCTCCGGTGGCTTGGGCAAGGGATTAAATCCAGCACTGTCAAACCTTAAACTGGGTAATTTTTCAAAATCGAATTTGCCGGGGACCGAAGTCAGGCTTTTAGTTTCAGGCCACGCAATTTTCTCAGAAGGGCCAAATTTTAGAGGAACGGTGACCGGCGCAGAATAGTCATTCCACTCTGCTGACAATGGCGTTTCATCTGCATTTTTACAGTTGGTGAACGTCCAGAGAAAAAGTACTAAAAGAATATTTTTGAAACAAACAGTCCGTGATGGCATAGATTCTGAAATATACCTATTTTTCCTTTACAGGCAGCCAAATAGTGAAAGCAGGTATTTCCCTGTTTGCGATCTCTTTTCGTTTTCTAATCTCCTTTCAATCCCTTGATGGTTACATCGGCGGTTTTGCTGTGGCAGGGAAAAGAAAATTCCCGTTGCCAGGCTTTCGTGTTATTGATCGTTTTATAAAACTCATCCAGGTAGGCTATGGTGGACTTCACATACCT
This sequence comes from Chitinophagaceae bacterium, assembly GCA_031412015.1. Classification (GTDB taxonomy): domain Bacteria; phylum Bacteroidota; class Bacteroidia; order Chitinophagales; family Chitinophagaceae; genus Terrimonas_B. The sequence continues at coordinate 3,579 of JANOCH010000266.1, read as the reverse complement.
TTCTTCCAGGAGATCACAGCCGGTGTATATATTATAAATGTCTTTTTTTAAATGGTTATATTGCGCAATAACGGCTTCAAATTCTTTCAGGTCCTTAATACAATATCCACGGTAGCGGCGCTCCAATACCGATTTCATCTCCAGATCTTCGGCCGGGTGAGCATAGGGCGCATTTACAATTCCCGCATGGTCAAAGTCGTAAGGAACGGCGGTTGCAATACCCAATGAATCAGGAGCAAGCAGTTTTATATTGTGCAGGTAGTTTACCGACCAGTCGGTGTTGCCAATAAGGTATTCAAAAACCGCCATGCTTAAAAAAGACTCCGCTTCTGTTTGTTGGGGTACGAGTTTTCGTTCTACGATTATATCCTTATTCCGTTTGGCCATTTGCTTTTCTTCTTCCAGCAAAATCCCGTAAAAAGGAGAAAGCGGTTTCTTTTTGCCATCATCTTCCAGTGTTACCATCACCGGCCTTGCCCTGAAACTTTTTGGTGTTACCAGGTTGTATATTTTATACACCAACCACTCCCTTATTATATATTTTTCTTCCCGGCATGGCATTACCAGTTTTAATTTGCTTTGTTCCTTGAAAATACCGGTGGGTTTGGCATCTTTTTTTCCAAATTCTATCAACAAAGGCGGGTATTCACAATTCTCTTTCATCCGGCGGAAATGCCCCCTTGTTTTTACCATGACCGGCACGATCATTTTGCTGCTGTCCTGTTTCGAATACGAAAGACTCAACGGAAAACTTTTCGGTGTACCTGCGCGGGAATTTAAAACGTCCCGTATATTTCCTTTCAGGGTTATATGCAGAACATCTTCGGATTCAAACAAGCCTTTTTCAGCCGATGATAATACAGATGAAAGAGGTTGTGCAGTCAGCGGGGGAAAGGTGATGACAAGCGTGCAGCATAATGACATGCACAACCCGTAGGTTAAATGTGCCTTCATATATTAAAATTTAATTTCTTTATGCGGGTAATACAATTGTAAATTCCGCCCCGTTATTTTCTTTTGTTGCTACTTTCAGCTCTCCACCGTGTGCCTTTATAATATCATAACTCAACGATAAACCTAAACCTGTTCCCTGCCCCGTAGGTTTGGTTGTAAAAAAAGGTTGAAATATTTTATCCAAATAAATTTTCGGAATACCAGGCCCATTATCACGAACAGAAATCAAAATTTTATCTTTCACTTTTTTTGTACTCACCCAAACAGCAGGATTACCATTTTTATCTGAGTCTGACAACTCTCCATTGAAGGGCAGGGACGCCGCATAAAAAGCATTGGAGATCAAATTGAGAATACAGCGGCCAATATCCTGAGGAATGATACTGATACTTCCTATGTTTTCATCATAATCAGTTTCCATAGTCGCATTGAATGATTTGTCTTTTGCACGAAGGCCGTGATAAGCTAAACACAAATATTCATCTGCCAGTTTATTAATGTCAGTTAGTTCAATCATGCCACTGCTACTGCGACTGTGTTGCAGCATTCCTTTCACGATGGCATCGGCTCTTTTACCATGAATATTTATTTTTTGCTCATTCACTTTAATATCTTTTGTAATTGCTTTTACCTGTTCCAGGTTTCCTTTATCAATTTCCTGTTCCAGTTCATCTATCAACTCAGTATTTACTTCCGAAAAGTTATTGACAAAGTTTAATGGATTTTGAATTTCATGGGCAATACCGGCCGTGAGTTCTCCCAGCGAAGCCATTTTTTCTGACTGTATAAGTTGTGCCTGGGTTTCTCTCAGGCTCTTAAGGGTAAGTTCGAGCTTATCCTTCTGCTCTTCTATTTCTGTATTGAGTTTTATTAATTCTTCATTTTTAATACGGCTGATTTCACTTTCTTTACGGGCTTCTGCAGCTTTGTGTGAAATCTCCAAATTCGCTATTTTTTGAGTGATGGTGTTTTTATGCAACTCAGCCTCCAGTGCGGTATGCAATTCCATTTGTTCGATAGCCTCCTTATAAAGACCGGTATTTTTAAAACAAGAATACAGGTGGTACCGGGCTTTACTTAAAAGATCTGTGGCTTTTACCTCCTGAGCTATTGTTATAGCTTCCTGCAGGTACTGGCGTTCATCAGCGCTGCCTGCTTTTTGTAAACTGGCCAATAGTAACAAAACTTCTGCTTCTCCCCTTTTATCACCGCTACTCTTTCTTATTTCGAGGCTTTCGTTGGAAAACTTTATGGCGTTTTCCATTTCTTTTTTATGCCAGTAAATTTCAGCAAGGTGAAGAAGTGTATTAGCCTGGCCCTTTTTATCATCAATGAGCTTCGTAATATCCAGGCTTTGCCTGCAATAATGAATGGCTTCTTCATATTGATGCAGTTTTAAGCAAGTATGCCCGATATTATCAAGGCTCCCGGCCTCGCCCCATTTATCACCTGATTGCTTACGTATGGGGAGTCCCTGAACAAAATAATTCAATGCTTGCTGATAATCGTCGGTTTCGAAATAAATGGAGCCAATCACATTCAAATTATAGCCTTCCATTAATTGAAACTTTGCAGACTTCGCCATCAACAGGCTTTCAAACAAACAATCCAATGCCTTGTCGTAATCAGCGAGCTGCCGGTAGGTAACACCCAACTGGTACAGGTTAGTTACTTCATTGTCGGTAAAACCGGTTTGCCGGCTTAGCTCTAAAGCCCTGTAAATACTTTCCAGCGCTGCTTTACTGTTTCCTTTATTTCGCTGAATAATTCCGAAATATTCGTAAACGGTTGCTTGTCCGCTCAGGTTATTTATTGACTGATAAATTTGCAACGCTTCTTCAAGTTTAGAACCTGCTTCATCAAAATTACTTTTACGAATAAGGGTAAATCCATTTACTGTTAAACCATCTGAAAGTCCTTTAGCGTAATTAATTTGCCTGGAAAGTTCTATAGCTTCTTTGCTGCTCGCAAAAGCCTTTTCTGAATCGCTGACACGAAATTCCCATGCGGTGCGATTCAGTTCATCAATTTTTTGTACCAGGTTTGTATAATTTGAAGCAGGCGCCATTTAAAATTTTTTATCTCATATAAAATTCCCACGCAATCCTGTCCGGATCTTTAAAAGCCACATAAAGTTTATTCAATACGTTATCCAATTTTACTCCCGTATTTTCTACACCGGCATCAGCCAGCCTTTTTGCAAAGGCATGCAACTCTTCTTGCCGTTCGCAGGTAATGGCAATATGATCAAGACCCACCTCAAACGGACTAAATACAGAATATTGTTTGTCTCTTGGTTCAGCTTTTTTAAATGCAATAAAGACACTTCCGGTCATGAAAATGATCAGCTCCGGCAGATCCATTACCAATGACCAGCCAAGAATACCCTGGTAAAAATTTTTTGTTTTTTCAAAATCAGGTGACCGCAGGCAGATGTGATGAATATGGCTTTTCATCGGGCTGGCATCAAAATGATTTTCCTGCTCTGTTATTTCACTTTTATCATTTATCATGAAGCGGTCGGCGGCCCGAAGTGTAACTCCTAAAACCGCAATAGTAAATTCTGCTTTTGTTACTATTTCTGTCAGCGCATCGTTATAGTACTGCTCAATGATGGTGATGACT
>JANOCH010000265.1:0-4614 GCA_031412015.1 Chitinophagaceae bacterium | reverse complement strand
ACGTAAGAAAGCTGGTAAGGCGGCTGGTAAATAGTAAATCAGTTGAATAGTTGATCATTGATGATCACTAATCAAAAAGTAAACGAGTCAACATCCCTGGCAGTATCAGGGACCAAAATAGAAGATTATGAATTCAAAGGTTAAAACAACAAGAAGGCAGAACATCCGCTTCCGCATTCGCAGGAAGATAGGTGAAGGCACTGCCCAGAAACCACGTTTATCTGTGTTCAGAAGCAATGCAGATATCTATGTGCAACTGATTGATGATCTAAATGGCCAAACGCTGGCAGCAGCTTCTTCGAAAGAAAAAGATATCGCTGCCCAAAAGGGAAATAAAGTAGAAAAAAGCAAACTGGTTGGCGAAGCCATTGCAAAGAAGGCCCTTGAGCTAGGTATTAAGGCCGTAACCTTTGATCGCGGTGGTTATTTATATCACGGTCGTGTGAAGTCAGTAGCTGACGGAGCAAGAGAAGGTGGGCTTCAATTTTAAGAAAAACAAGATTCAAACTTTTAATTACAAGTATAAATGTCAAAGTTTAACGTAAGCAGAGTTAAAGCCGGTGACCTGGAACTGAAAGATAAAGTTGTATCGATCAACCGGGTGGTCAAAACAACCAAGGGTGGCCGTGCATTCAGTTTCTCTGCGCTGGTAGTTGTTGGAAACGGCAATGGCGTGGTAGGTCATGGTTTGGGAAAGGCAAAGGAAGTTCAGGAAGCCATTACCAAAGGAATTGAGGATGCTAAGAAGAATCTTATCAAGGTTCCGGTAATGCATGGTACTATACCTCACGACCAGTGGGCAAAAGAAGGCGCTGCCAAAGTATTGATCAAACCAGCGGCTCATGGTACTGGTGTGATAGCCGGAGGTTCTATGCGTGCGGTGCTGGAAAGTGCTGGTGTTACTGACGTATTAGCTAAATCTTTGGGTTCTGCTAATCCACATAACGTGATCAAAGCTACTTTTAAAGCACTGGCTTTATTGCGTGAGCCGATCAGCGTTGCAAAAACACGTTCACTCGGATTGAAGAAAGTATTTAACGGATAAGAAGGAAGGCGGAAGTCGGAAGTCAGAAGTCAAAAAGAAAGTGACTGAATGATTGGATGACTGAGATGGCTTTTTTCTTAATGACTAAAATGACTTTTAAGTATGAAAAAGATAAAAATAACATTGGTAAAAAGTCCGATTGACAGACCTGAAAGACAGAAGCTGACGCTGAAAGCTTTGGGTTTGAACAAGACTAATTCCAGCAAAGAGGTAGAAGCTACGCCACAGGTACTGGGTATGGTTCGGAAAGTAGAACACCTGGTGAAAGTGGAAGAAGCATAAGCTATGTACGATGTGAGGTGTACGATGTACGCCACGCTTTTGTCAGAAGGTAATACATCGTACATCTGATATCAAACATTATTAAAGCGAGCCCCGTTCCGATAACTTTCGGAAGCTTTCGGGGCGATGAGTACAAAATAAAAGCAAAATGAAACTTCACGAATTAAGACCTGCTAAAGGCGCAACGCACAAAGTAAAAAGAATTGGCCGCGGTGATGGTTCCGGTCATGGTGGTACATCTACAAAGGGTACAAAAGGTGCACAGGCACGTACCGGTTATAAAAGGAAAATGGGACATGAGGGTGGGCAGATGCCGATTCAGCGTCGTATCCCCAAACGTGGTTTTAATAACCCCCACCGTGTTGAGTACACCGTTCTTAACCTCGGCCAGGTAGAGCAACTCGCTGAGAAATACAATTTCACGGAAATTACTATCGAAACTCTTTATATCAACGGGCTGATCAGCCAGACTGATAAAGTGAAGATCCTGGGTAACGGCGAGTTGAAAAATAAATTCACTTTCAAAGTGAATGCAGTAAGTGAGAAAGCTAAAGCAGCTATTGAGGCAGCCGGCGGCTCGATTGAAATAGTTAATTAAATTTCACTAAATTACACGGCCGCATAAAAAAAATGCGCCTTTTTTTTAGGGTTCTTAAATCTGTTTAACTCCCGTGAAGAAATTAATTCAAACGCTTAAGAATATCTGGAGCATCGAGGAACTAAGAAGTAAAATACTTTTTACCCTGTTGCTGGTTGCCATTTATCGTATCGGCTCGCATATTGTTCTCCCTGGTATTGATCCTGTAAAATTAGAGCTGAATAAAGATGGCGGTAACGGTATACTTGACCTTATAAATACGTTTGCCGGTGGGGCCTTTAACATGGCTTCCATTTTTGCTTTAGGTATTATGCCCTATATCTCTGCTTCTATCTTTATGCAGTTGATGACGGTACTGGTACCGAAGTTCCAGAAAATGCAGAAAGAAGGGGACAGTGGAAGAAAGAAGATCAACCAATACACACGTTATCTAACGGTGGGTGTTACGATCGTTCAGGCATCCGCTTACGTTGGTTATCTTAACCAGACGTCTGCCGCAGCCATTATGCCGGCTTTCAGTAACTTTTTTACTCTTTCAACAATTATCGTTCTCACAGCCGGAACATTATTCGTCATGTGGATGGGTGAAAAGATCACCGATAAAGGACTAGGTAACGGGGTTTCCCTGATCATCATGATAGGAATTCTTGCCCGTTTACCACAATCGTTCACCCAGGAGTTGGTAGCCAAATCAACCCGTACCGGACTTATCCTGATATTTATCGTAGAGATTGCCATACTTATCGCTATTATCCTGGGATGTATATTGCTAATACAGGGTGTAAGAAAAGTACCGGTGAACTATGCTAAACAAATCGTAGGTAACCGCCAGTTTGGAGGCGCAAGACAATTCCTTCCATTGAAGGTGAACAGCGCTGGTGTTATGCCTATCATTTTTGCGCAGGCCATTATGTTCCTGCCTACATTATTTACACTTGGAAAGGGGCCTAACGAAATATCTCGAATGTTTACCGACCACCAGAATATCTGGTATATGGTTATTTATTCTGTGGTGGTGATTGGTTTTACCTTTTTGTATACCGCGTTAATATTTAATCCGAAGCAGATCGCTGATAACCTGAAGCAGAACAATGGATTTATTCCGGGTGTTAAACCAGGACAGCCAACGGCGGATTATATCGGCAGCGTAATGGATAAGATCACTTTCCCCGGCGCCATATTATTGGCATTCGTGGGTATCCTGCCGGGTATAGCACAACGTTTAGGTGTGACGCAAGGGTTCTCTACTTTCTTCGGCGGAACATCTTTATTGATCATGGTAGGTGTTATCCTGGATACCCTGCAGCAAATAGAAACCCAATTGCTGATGCGTCAGTACGATGGCCTAATGAAAAGTGGTCGCATACAGGGAAGACAAACGACATCGGCGGTTCAGTATTAAGAGAATTAAAAATAATATAAGCCGAAACCTGGTAAGTAAAAACTTACCGGGTTTTGTTTTTAAGACCTCATCCTCCCACCTCCGTCTCCCGTCATTGCGACTGCGAACAAAGTGAAGCAGGAAGCAAGAAGAAGGAGTGGAGAGACTATGTAATTTGTGAGCTTTTTATTGGGTTTGAAATATTAATTTTGGTGTTTGTATGATGATATGTAAAACAGAGGTGGAGATAGCAATGATGCGCCAGAGCGCCTTGCTCGTTAGTAAGACATTGACAGAAGTCGCCAAGGTCTTAAAGCCTGGTATCACCACTTTATCTATTGATGATATGATCGGTGAGTTCATCGCCGATAACAAAGCCGTTCCGTCATTTCTGAATTACAATGGTTACCCCTTTAACTCCTGTATTTCGGTTAATGATGTCGTAGTTCATGGTTTTCCCAACAAGAATGAGCTGAAAGAAGGCGATATAGTTACGGTTGACATTGGAGTTATATTGAACGGCTGGCACGGTGATCATGCCTATACATTTGCTATCGGGGATCCGGGTGCTGATGTGATGAAACTGATACAGGTTACCAAAGCATCTTTATACAAAGGAATTGAAAAAGCTATTGCAGGAAACAGGATCGGTGATATAGCTTTCGCCATACAGGACTATACAGAAAAGAAGCACGGCTATGGCGTGGTCCGGGAATTGGTAGGCCACGGCATTGGAGAAAGCTTGCACGAAGACCCGCAGGTGCCTAACTATGGTAAGAGGGGAACAGGTGCGCAATTGAAGCAGGGATTAGTACTGGCGATCGAGCCAATGATCAACCTTGGCCGCAAGGAAGTATTTACAGAAAGTGATGGCTGGACGGTAAGAACAAAAGATGGTAAGCCTTCGGTACATTTTGAACATGATGTTTGTGTCAGGAAGAACAAAGCTGATATTCTTTCAGATTATTCTATCATAGAAGCGGCTGAGAACAGCAATCCGAATCTTCATACGACCACTCCGGTCGTAGCGTTACAATAGTCGGTACTTGAATTCAATCCTGTCATCCAGCCATATTTCCTGCGGGCTTATATAACTGTCATTGTACTTGAAAATTACACCGGCCCTGGCAAAAGCGTCCCTTACCAATTCTGAGCAGATATAATTTTTATTTCTTTCTTTTTTGCCGACCTTAAAAAGTATTCTTGTCATAATGCGCATGATCTCCCAGTTATCATAGGGCCTAGTCAGTTCGTCCAATCCAAAACTGATCGCCCGGTTCAATTTGGGCAGCTCCAGCTCAAAATTGA
>JANOCH010000264.1:0-10748 GCA_031412015.1 Chitinophagaceae bacterium | reverse complement strand
ATCATTCAGCGGTTGCGCAAGGGCGGAGTTTATCCAACTAAAAAGGATAAACAGGGAGATGGCGTTTTTCAAGACAGTGGATTTTGGTAAGGCGCTACTAAAATAATAGAAATAGATGCAGGGGGGTAACGGAAAAATACTGGGGCTTTTACGTATGTTAGTTTTGGCATTGCCTTGTGAGAAAGCCATTTCTCAGCACAATTAAATATAACAAGCAGCTGGAAAGCAGGGTTTCAGGGAATTGTATTTGGGCTATTTACTAATAGTGGTGCATTTTTTATCAAGCCGTTAAAAGCTGATAACTTAATAATTGCCTATTTTTATTCACGCAACATAATAGCTTAACTATATAAGTGAGCTGCAAACTCAATCTAACGCAAGAATGTATGAAGTTGAAAACTTTATTTTTTTTAATGTTCCTATCAATGATTGCTGCCGGTCAGGTAGAAATCGACCCTTCGAGATTGCCATTGGTTCATTACAAACCAAGTGTCTATGGAATTAATTCAAACAATGAGATTAATATTAACGTTCTATTTATGCAAGGCCTAAAGGTTATTCTGGCAGATAAGACTTTTAAGGTCATTCAATTTGATGTAGTGTATGATTGTCATTCTCGATCCTTATTTGATTTTGATGCGAGGAGGTACCTGGGAGACAAAGTTGATGGAAAGGATGATTATTTGCGAAAACGAATACTAGCAGGAGATGTGATGGATATTACTAATACTGTTATAGAAAAAGACGGAGTACAATATCGAATGAAGGAGTTTTCGTTTATAGTAACAAATTGACAAGTTCCTCCCACTGACATTGGGTCGTTGGGGATATGGCGGGTTAGCGAATATATGCTGATCGACATTTCACCAATGAGTGACATTTACAAATTGCCAATAAAGCTCAACTATAGAATATATTTTTGTCTTCATATCTTTACTCCTCATCAATTCTGGCCTACTTAACACTGAGTAACTCCATATAGCCAAGCCCGAACGTTAGACAACCAGCCATACCCGCATGTTTGAAAAGTCATCTCTGGACTGTCAGTTACACAAGGTGACATGAAATTCAAGCATAGTGCTTCCTTCAACTTTTTGCGATTAAAAGAGGAGCTAATGAAGGTCAAATAACATCAAAGATTAACGCTAAAATAAAAGGCATGAATACTTCCGACACACAAAATCAGCGTATTGCAAAAATGACCTTTGCGTCAGTCTATCCTATGTATCTGGCAAAAGTGGAAAAGAAAGGCAGAACAAAAGAAGAATTACACCAGGTGATAAAGTGGTTAACAGGTTTCGATGATAAGAAGCTACAGGAGTTGATCAACGAAAGGGTAACTTTCGAAGCATTCTTCAGACAGGCTTCGCTGAACCCCAATGTGCACCGGATCACCGGCGTGATCTGTGGCTATCGTGTCGAGGAAATTGAGAATCCTTTGACCCAGCGGACCCGGTATTTAGATAAGTTGGTAGACGAGCTGGCGAAGGGCAGGAAGATGGAGAAGATTTTGCGCAATCCATAAGGTATTGTAATGCTTCATTACTTTGGACAAGTGTCCCGGGGAAAAAGTATTTTTTCTAGCTTGGATACCAGGATTAAATACGATTAGCTAATTTATCGCCGGCATTTCCGCCTCCATTGACAATCAGAAAAATAGCCAGCCAGCGTTCATTCCGTCCTTCAGCCAGTATAAACCCGGCAATTGTATTTAACCTAAAAAGCAATATCTTCATTACCTCTTCACCTGTTTTTGTTTGCTTTTGTCGCCTAGGTCGGTCGTAGGGGACGACGAAGGTGATTACCCTGAAAAAAACGTGAACCCTTAATCGTAGCCTGATCCCTTCTCTGGCAAAACTTCGTTTTTGTAAATACTCTTTGTTATTTATCAATCAAATTATGTGTATGAAAAAATTTTACACTCTTTTTTTGGTGGGGTTATTTTTTTATTCGGCTAATGGCCAAACCAGCATTTTTAGCTACGCCTCATCCTGGAAGTACCTGGCCAATGGCACTAACCAGGGCACTGCCTGGACCGGAACCGGTTTTAGCGATGCGGCCTGGTTAAGTGGAGTCGGTCAATTTGGTTATGGCGATGGCGACGAAGCCACCGTTGTTAGCTATGGCCCGAGTGCAACCACCAAATACATTACTACGTATTTCCGGAAAACGATCAGCATTGCCAGCACCGCGGCCTTCAGCAGTTTTACCGCCAATGTCAAACGAGATGATGGTATCATTGTTTACATCAACGGGGTGGAGCGATACAGGAATAATATTGCCGCCGGCACGGTTACCTATACAACATTGGCTACAAATGCCAGTGATGATGGAGCCACCCAGCAAACCTTCACTATTGCAACGGGATCTTTTGTAAACGGGAATAATACCATTGCCGTGGAGATACACCAGAGTGCGGTAAACAGTTCCGATATTAGTTTTGATATGGCACTATCAGGGAATCCAATCACCTCCAGCACGACATTGATACCATTTAACAGCAGTTGGAAATACCTTGACAAAGGAACCAACCAGGGAACCGCCTGGAGGGCTGCAGGTTTTAATGACGCCACCTGGGTGTCAGGTAATGCTCAATTGGGATATGGTGATGGTGATGAAGCTACTACTGTAAGCTATGGTACCAGTGCAAGTAATAAATATATCACTACCTATTTTCGTAAAGCCATTTCAGTTCCTGATATCAGCCAGTTCACAGGTTATACCTTAAGTCTTAAAAGAGATGATGGCGCGGTAGTATATCTTAATGGAACGGAAATATTTCGAACCAATATGCCAACCGGCACCTTCAGCTATACTACCAGGGCCACGGCTGCGGCGAGTGATGACGGCAATACGGCACAGGTAAAAACATTGACAACTTCTCAAATAATCCAGGGTACGAATACCATTGCGGTAGAGATACACCAGAATGTCAACACGAGTAGTGATTGTTCCTTTGATCTAGAACTGAAAGCGACAACAACAGGAGGAGGTGGTGGCGGTACCACTGCAACTCTAACCCGGGGCCCATACCTGAACAGCGCTTTGCAGAATGGTATTGTTCTCAGGTGGAGAACCGATGTGCCGACCAATAGTAAAGTAAGCTATGGAACAAGCTCCGGCAGCTTGACTCAATCGGTTACAGACAATACTGCAACAACGGAGCATATTATAAACCTAACCGGGTTGACAGCCAACACGCTTTATTTTTACAATATTGGATCCACCACACAAAGTTTGCAAGGTGATGCCAGCAATTATTTTAAGACCCTGCCCCCGGCTGGAAGTACTCAAAAGGTAAGGGTAATGGCCATGGGTGATATGGGGAATAATTCGACCAATCAAATAAATGTGAGGAACGCCTACCTGTCTTTTAATGGAACGCAGTATACAGATGCATGGTTATTGCTCGGTGACAATGCGTATAGCAATGGAACAGATGCCGAATTCCAAAGCAAGTTCTTTGCTATTTACCAGGGCAGTATAAGTAAAAATCATGTACTATGGCCGAGCCCGGGCAATCATGATTATGCAGGAAGTGCTGCAAGGCAAGCCGATCATGCTATTCCTTATTACGATATGTTTACGCTACCAAAAAATGGTGAAGCCGGCGGACTCGCTTCCACCACGGAAGCATTCTATTCCTATAATATCGGGAACGTTCATTTTATTTCACTGGATTCTTACGGCTGGGAAACCGGCAACACAAGACTGTATGACACAACCGGGAAGCAGGCCGTTTGGTTGAAACAGGACCTCGCAGCTAATACCCAGCCATGGACGGTGGTGTATTTCCATCATCCTCCTTATTCCAAAGGCCCGCATAATAGCGACACTGATCCCGAAGAAGTGAGCATGCGCCAGAAAATCGTTCCAATATTGGAACGTTTCAAAGTAGACCTGGTTTTAAGTGGTCATAGTCATATATATGAAAGAAGCTTTTTGATGAACGGGCACTATGGAACAGAGGCCACCTTCAATCCGTCTGCGCATGCATTAAGTTCCGCCAGCGCCAAATATAATGGCTCTGCTAATTCCTGTCTTTATATTAAGAAGTCATCCGATACACGAAATGGAATTGTATATGCCGTGGTGGGATCTTCCGGCCAGTTGGGTGGCACCTCCACGGGTTACCCACACAATGCGATGTACTATTCCAACTCAACCGATGGGGGAGCTTTAGTGTTTGACGTGGAGAATAATCGCCTTGATGCTAAATGGGTTTGTGCTGACGGAGTGATAAGGGATAATTTTACCATTATGAAAAATGTGAATCAGTCAGCCAATGTATCGGTCACCACCGGCGGCAGTACAACCCTTACTGCATCATGGATAGGTAACTATAGCTGGTCGAATGGCGCTACGAGCCGGTCGATCACCGTTAGCCCGGGAACCAGTACCGTGTATACCGTTTCAGATGGCGCCGGTTGTTTGACAGATGTATTTAATGTAACTGTTTCACCCAATTCACTAATTACCAAAAACAACACGGAGAACACGGTTGAAGGAAAAACAAATCCCTAAAAAATCACGGATATAGAATCGAGAGTGTTTCAAATCATTTTATATTAATGTAACCCGCAAGTCCGGTACAGGTGAGGTTCAGCGGTTAGCGTCTCTGTGTCCACCTTTAAGTTACGTTATGTTAAATCTGTGCATCACATTTGTTTGACTTGTCAGCGAACTGGCATAAATTTATCGGCTTTTGTTACCATCGCGGCATAGCCAAAACACATGGAAAGAACATACATTGAGGATAAAAAATTTGAGAATATAGACTTTTCAGGAAAGACGCTGCCCGAAGCGGATTATGACAACTGCAGTTTTATAAATTGTAATTTTTCTAACACTGATCTGTATAAGATCGTTTTATCCGAATGTGCATTCATTGGCTGTAACCTGGGCATGGTCAAATTAGAAAAGACCGCACTAAAAGATATTCAATTTAAAGACTGCAAATTGCTGGGCGTACATTTTGGAAAATGCGATGATTTTCTTTTTTCGGTGAGTTTTGAAAACTGCAGCATGAACCTGGCTTCCTTTTACCAAAGAAAACTAAAGAAGACTAAGTTCCTGAACTGTAGTTTACAGGAAGTAGATTTTGTTGAATCTGATCTGGGCGCCGCAGTGTTTGATAATTGTGATCTGGCAGGCGCGATATTCGATAATACTATTCTGGAAAAAGCAGATTTTCGGACATCTTACAACTATGCCATTGATCCGGAATTGAACAAAATAAAGAAAGCAAAATTTTCAATGCCGGGAGTTTTAGGCCTTTTACTTAAGTATGATATAGAAATAAAGTAAGTAAGACCGCCAAGACGGTAAGTCGGGATCCCGATAGCTATCGGGATTGATTTTCACTTTATGATTTTTTACCGCCCTGCCATTTTACTACAAAAGAGTTCTGCGGACCGACCGATTACTCAAAAGGTTATTGATCAGCGACTGTAATCTTAATGGAAATATAACTGGTGCGGCTGCCAATGGCGGAGTTGCTACCATAGCCGCAGGAACTGTTGCTGCTATAAATGTATTCTGTTTTGTGTTCCAGTACGACTTCATCATTTCCTTTAAAGCCATCCGCAGGTGAATAATTATATACAAGAGAACCTGTCGTAGGGTTAGTTGTTGTTTGGCTTATTTTAAAATGACCTGCCTGGCGGTTAATACTCAACTCGCCCATATTGTCAATAGTTACAGTATACATTTGACCGGTGCCTACTTTTGCTTCAATTATCCTGTCGGGCCTGGCGGGGATGTTTTGGGCGAGATCTTTGGATGAATTCTTTGTGCAGGATTGAAAAACTATTAAGGAAAAAATCAGCCCTGCAGTGGGTGCAATCAGCTTTTTCATAATAATTAGTTTTACTAAAGCTAACTTTTTCCGCACAAATGAAAAATTAAAATTATGCAGACGATGATCATATGATATGACACCTGTAACCTGGAGCATAAGCTCTGAAATGGTTGTCTTATGACACCCCTGCCGGGTTTGGTAGTTTTAAAGTATTCAACTCTCTATAATAATGTTATCCTTTCCGGCCATGTCATCAAGGTAAGCCTCGTACAGGCGATGTTTTGGTAGAAACAAAATGAAAAGGCGTGCAAAGTGCCATCGGCACGGTGTTTTAAAACGTCGCCCTTACAGGGCTTCGCTAAAAATAATTATTACTACTGCAACCAAGACGCTGCTCCTAGCGGAGCTAATTGCAAAAAACATTGCTTAACCTGATCACATTGCCTTCAGGATTTTTATTCGCAAAACTGCAGCACGGAAAAAATTATTTAATCGCACCTGCGAGCCACAAGAGCCCATCAATGATCAGCTTGTTTTGTATTTCATTTTCAAACTGGAAGGATAACTCTTTGTTCGTTTTATTTATATAGTCGATATCATTGTGTCCCATGTTGAAATATAACATTCGGTAATATTTGTTCGTCCATACAACCGGGTAATAACCGCTATGCCATATTTCATGCAGTTTCGGACCGGTGCCTAATGGAAAGCTGGAAGGATCAATAGACAACAATATTTTGATCGAATCATTTTTAGTGATGTCTCTTTCCCAGCTGTACCATTCATTGGGCGAAGATTTGAAAATGCCGGGCAAACGTTTTGTCGCGGGATGGGTGGAGTCTTCGACTTTCAAAATAGCGGGTGTTGGCCGCCAGGTGTTCCCTTTGTATTGCCCTGATCCGATAAACTGGTTGTGATACCAATCCCAGTTTTGGGGAAATGCGGAGGGTGTCAGTGCAAACCCCGCGAAATGAAATCCCATCCAGGCGCCACCGTTGTCCATGTATTTTTTAAAGGCTTCCCGCTGCTCCGGTTTTTCAGGGCGGGTATCTAAAAAGAACACAACTTTATATTGGGACAGAAATGAGGCATTGAGATTATCCCAGTTATCAGTAGAGTCATAAACAAAGTTATACTGTGCGGCGATCGTTGGAAACCAGCGATTGGCTTCATGTACATAGCCGATATGGGCAAGATCGTTCTTAGCGGTATAAAATGCTATCACCTTAAATAATGGACGATTGTTTTGTGCATGACTATTTGCTAGCAGACCAAGGGCCAGGAAAGAAAAAACAAGCAGGCGGATATCGAATGGACGAGACATGATTTAACGGCAGCTTATTGAAGAAAAAAATATAAGATGAATATAAGCCAATTTCGCTGCTGAAATTTCAATGGAGAATATCACTCATTGTATTGGCCATGCTGGTTTTCGGTTTTGACCTTTGTCCCCGAATCCGGGGGTATATCATACTGTGTTCAGTTATTTAATTAGGGGTCGGGGCGGTTTATTTTTACACTTTAATCACAAGCGATGAAAATTAAATCTACTGTAACTAAGGAAAAAATGGAATGCGGAAATGAATCACTGGCGTTGTTCAGCAGGTTAACCGGGTTGGGAATTGCTGGATTTACCAATCATGAACCCGGAGAGAGAGAAGCAACAACTATTAACCAAGGGGAAAATCTATCTGAAGGAAGTATAAGGCCCAGGGTTGTTAAATACTGCCAAAACCGGCAACATTGCCAACAACAGTTAATGTGCAAGCCCGGAATCTCTCAAAGCAGCGATGTTGCTGTGGACCTGTGGTTTTATCTTTCATACCAATCTTAATCTTAATTGGTTGCTAGTTTTGTATTTGTTTATCTATTCCCTCCGGTGTTAAATACTTTCGAATAGCCGGAGCCACTTTAGTTCCAAACAATTCGATCGAGTGCATGAGTTTGTCATGGGGCATGGTGCCGACGCTCATCTGCGCAAGAAAGCGGGTATTTTCAAATAGCTCATGCTCGTAAAGAATTTTATCAATAACCTGCTGAGGGCTTCCCACCAGTAAAGCGCCATCGTGACCCCGCATTGCTTCAAAATGCTTCCTGTCCATCGGCGACCAGCCACGTTCCTTTCCGAGCCTTGTCATGACATCAGCATAAGGAGGATAAAAATCGTCCGCAGCTTTCTGTGAAGTGTCGGCGATAAAGGCATGGGAATTAATACCCAACTGCAATCGATCAACGGTATGCCCGGCCTTCATGGCCGAATTGCGATACAACTGGGCCAGCGGAGCAAAACGGGAAGGCATGCCGCCAATGATCGCCAACGCCATTGGTAAGCCATATTTTCCCGCACGAATAACTGACTCGGGTGTACCACCTACAGCCACCCAAATGGGCAATTTATCCTGGCAAGGCCGTGGATACACACCCAGGTTATTGATCGAAGGACGATGATTTCCTTTCCAGCTTATTTTTTCTTTTTCGTTTAGCTGAACCAGCAATTCCAATTTTTCAGCGAACAGTTCATCATAATCATTCAGATCATAACCAAACAAAGGAAATGATTCAATGAATGAACCTCGGCCAGCCATGATCTCCGCACGTCCATCGGACAAATGATCTACAGTAGCGAAATCCTGGAATACCCTGACCGGATCATCCGAACTTAACACCGTAACAGCACTTGATAACTTTATCTTTTTTGTTTTTACAGCCGCGGCCGCCAGTATCACGGCAGGAGAGGAGACGGCAAAATCCGGACGATGATGCTCGCCTACCGCAAATACATCAAGGCCTACTTGTTCCGCCAGCTCTATTTCTTCCATCAGGTTGCGAATTCGCTGATGCGTATTGATCGTTTTGCCGGTCAGCGGATCGGGTGTTACTTCCGCGAATGTGTAAATGCCTATTTCCATGTCCTATGCTACGTGATTATTTTAACTGAGTAGATGATGTTTCTATTACAATAAAAACAGGGTATTGTTTACCAGTCTCTCCGCGATAAAGATCATACTTAAAATGACAAAGGGAGCCACGATCGGTCTCTTATGGGAAAGGTCAGTGGCTATGGCTCCGCTAAAATAACAGGCCAGCAGGATAAAACCGATAGTATTGGTAGGAGGGTAAACAAAGAGTATCGCAAAAACGATCTCCGCCAATCCTAAATATTTGGCGTATTCCAATACGCCTACTTTCGTTAATGATTCCACTACTTGTTTGGAACCGGTTAGCTTGGCAAATCCACTGGCGATAACTAAAAGCGCCGGAATAAGGGTCACGATCAATGACCAGGTTGAATTGAGGTGCATGGTAATAATTTTGTTTGGAACACAAAGCTAGCTACCTTTGGTTTCTAAAGGATACTACTATCCCAAAGGATACCAGTATCCTTTGGGATACCGCTAAAGATCAGACAATGGCAGGAAAATTTGCAAGAGAACATCATTCAAAAGAAGTTTGTACGGAAAGCCTGGTGGCCGTAAAAGACGCTTTGTATGTATTGAATGGCAAATGGAAACTACCCATTATTATCGCCCTGAGCAGCGGCCCGCTACGATTCAAGGAATTGCAGCGAACCATTGAAACGATAACTCCGAAGATCCTTTCAAAGGAATTAAAGGAATTGGAGTTAAATGATTTTGTTACCCGGAAAGTATATCCTTCTATTCCCGTTTCGGTAGAATATAGTTTAACGGCTTATAGCAAAACCCTGGATAAAGTGATCGGGGAGTTAAGGAGCTGGGGGATACAGCACCGTAAACGGATCTTCGCGAAATCGAGGCAAAGTAAGAGACAAACGGTTAAGTGAATGGTAAATAGTCAATAGGGTGAACTATTTTAAGCATAGTATTATTGTGTGGTACGCTTTAAATTCACCATTGACAATTCCCCACCCGATAGCTATCGGGTCACCTCAGCTGTACCTGTCATTCCTCCACGGATAAGCCGTATTAGAGTAACCTCTTTCTTCCCAAAAGCCCAACTTGTTTCCCTTTAGAAATTCGATCCGGTTGATCCACTTTGAACCTTTCCAGGCGTAAAGTTGTGGAGTGATCATTCTTACGGGCCCGCCATGTTCTTTTGGTAATGGTTTACCCTCTACTGTATGTACTAGTAATACATCGGGCTTCAACGCTTCTTCCAGTGAGATATTGGTGGTATAGTCATCGTAGCCATAACATAAAATATGTGTGGCCGTTTCTTTTGGTTGCGCCAAAGCGGCGAGGTCGAGGAAACGGATGCCTTTCCATTTCATATCTAATTTCGACCAGGTGGTGACACAATGAAAATCGGAAAGATCCTCTGTTTGGGGTAAGGCCATAAATTCTTCCCAGTTCAGTTCAACAGGATTTTCCACTTCTCCCTCAAGCACCAATCTCCATTCCTTAAATGAGATATCGGGTTGAATTCCGAGATCAAGCACCGGCCATTTCTTCGTGATCGTTTGTCCAACCGGTAACAGGGGCATACCATGACGGTTTGGATTTCCTTTACCCATTGGTTTGTTATCAGCAACGGAAGGTGTAAGGTTGATCTTTTCCTCAAATCTTGCTTTCAGCTTCATTCTTGCTTCAACCACCCGTTTTAATTTTTCTGATTCTTCCATGAGATTGAAATTACTGATTAATGTAAGGTAGCCTGCCAGGCATTATAATAAGTTTTAGGAGTTGTGAGCTATTTGTCTATAAATAAGTAATAACCTGTCAGCGATATCATTTTATATAACCGAAAAAGTGGTAAACATAGTGTTCCTGTAAAAATTAGTTTCATTGATCATTGTGGTAAAAAACAATTAATCACCAAAGATGTAAAATATACCGTAGCGCAAGACTAATTGATTTTTTTATTATTGGCTTCATAATTAAACTAACTTGCTAAACCAACGCCTCTTTACAATAAGCGTATATTTCTAAAACCAAAACAAATGCCTTCCGGTAAAACCATTTTTGTAACA
>JANOCH010000263.1:0-2626 GCA_031412015.1 Chitinophagaceae bacterium | reverse complement strand
AAAAGCTGGAGATATTATTGCTTGAAAATAGAGATCATCTCTTTTTATAAGTTTTTTTTTATTTAACTGTTCACAACTAAGGAAAATCACGAAAATCAAAACAGTCTGAAGTTTCATTTGCATTGAAGATTGTTATATAGCCGCTAACGTCAGGGCTTGGCGACGTGGCGATATTCCGTGTTACGTAAGCCGGGACTGAAGCTGATCAAAGATATGAAGACGAAAATATATTTTTTAGCTGGGCTTTATTCGTCAGATTGATATGTTGCTGAGCAGCGATATATCGATGAGTACATGTTCGTTAAGCCGCCATATAGCCAAAGCCCTTATGCTATATAAGAAGGCGTTTAGAGCAGGATAGTAGTCCAAAAGTAACTTTGGCTACAAGAACAATAATTGTTCATCCAAAATCTAAACGCCATGACAAATGTAAAGACAAATTTTACAGATCAGACAATTTATGTGGGTCTGGATGTACACAAGCGTAGCTGGAATGCTGCCTTGTTTTTAAATGATCAGTACCTGCGTAATGTTCATCAGCCGCCTTCCCCGCAGGCTTTGTCGAAATTGCTTCAAACAAATTATCCAGGGGCTGAGTATGTGTGTGCCTATGAGGGAGGTAAATTCGGGTATTGGATTCAGCGTCAGTTAAGCAGCAAAGGGATCCGTTGTATGGTGGTTAACCCGGCCGATATACCGTCCACCCATAAGGACGTAGTGGGCAAAACAGATGTAAGAGATGCAAGAGCTATAGGGATGGCGTTGCAGTGCGGTCAGTTACGGGGAATACATATTCCGCCTCCACAGCAGGAAGCAGACCGTTGCTTAGTAAGGCACCGTAAAAAAATCTGGCGTGACCTGGTGCGGTGTAAAAACAGGATCAAAGGATTCTTGGATTATACGGGGGTGGAAATACCGGATAAATTTTCCAACAGTAACTGGAGCAGGAATTTTTTGCAATGGCTATCAGCTATCAGCTTTGAGTATCCGAGTAACCGGACTACATTGGATTACATGATCCGGGAGGCCGGGTTGTTGCGCAAGGAATTATTAAGCATCAGCAACGATATCCGTAAATTGATGCGGAGTAAGGAATATAAAAATCTATATTACCTGCTTAGAACAATAACCGGGATCGGTCCGTTAACAGCGGCTCAGCTAATAGCGGAGATCGGCGATATGAAACGATTTCCCACCTTTTACCATCTGAATAGTTTCATTGGGTTACTTCCTTCAGAACATAGCAGTGGGGAAAAAGAATTAAAAGGGAGGTTAACAATAAGAAGGCATCGGCAGTTAAGAAGTGATTTAATAGAATGCGCGTGGACAGCTAAACGAACTGATCCTGCCTTATCATTATTTTACCGGGATCAATTAAAAAAAGGCAAAGAACCCAAACTGATCATTGTGAAGATAGCCAGAAAGCTGTTAAGCCGCATCCGGTATGTATGGCTTACAGAAAAGCCATATGAAAAAGGGATTATGAAATAAAAAGCAACCAAATAATTACTCAATCATTGTTCATTACAAAATATATAAAACAACAGTCTGGCTGACGGCAGGCAAGCAACCGGACTACTAAACACGGGATGTCATCGTGAAATACTCAAACAGCGAAGCATTGACTTTGCCAAAGCCTGTAGCCGTTTGTTTTCTCCCGCCAATGGCGGGAGAACATCATTAAAATTTCAATACAAGGACTTGTAGCGTCCGCCTACCGGCGGAAGGTCTACTCATAGGACGCTGGTCATGGATGATGGAAAGAGTTTGTTCAAATGAGGAAAGTAAAATAATTTTGATATGCACAAAAAAAATCTGGCGAAGGCGGGAGATAATTGAGAACAATCACTCACTTATCCCCTGCTTTCAAAAGAAATAAGTATTGACGATATGATCCTTCTCTAATAGCCTATATACATAGGACCCCGTGTTGGCTGCAGTGCTTTTATCAGAATTATCAAAGCTAATATCTATTTAGCACCCACTTTAAGTTGTCTATTATATTCTTCTGCATCAAAACTACCTATAGATTTTTCTATCAACCCATCCTTTAATGTCCAAACTTCAAATCCACTAATCCTTACTTTATTACCCGTGCCTCCTGGCCCTGAATTTGTTCCTGTTAAAGTCCAATGAAATTCTGTCCCGGTAGGCTCGGTTATCAAACTGTCCATGGCAACTATCATATCTGGAAAGGCTGTCATAAAAGATTGAGCAACTTTTGTAATGGCTTCTCGTCCAATTGCAGGCAAATCAGTATTTACTTTCAATGAGCCATTAGCCGCAAAAAATGCAGCAACGCTTTCTGGTTTTTGGCTACACCAAGCTTCAGAATATTTTTTCCCAAAGTCTGTCAGTTGCTCTTTGTCCATTGTATTACTATTTTTCGTTTCAGTATTTAGCGGGTCTGTTTTTGAATTGTCCGATCGATTGTTACAACTTGTTATAAGTGTCAAGGATAGAAGAGAAAATGTAAATAAGAATAGTTTCATTCTAGATTGATTTATGTCCTTGGATGACTTTTCAGCTTTAGGCATTCTGTGCATTGCAGCCAACGGTTACGGCTTGGCGATGTGGCGGTATTTGAAAATCGTCAGCCCGTAACTGCTGCTGAATAAAGTTACAA
>JANOCH010000262.1:0-1593 GCA_031412015.1 Chitinophagaceae bacterium | reverse complement strand
ACAACAGGGAGCAGCGGCGCAGCTATTAAATTATAAATCAGGACAAACGGCGCAACAAACACTGGCTAAGATCAATGAGATTCAAAAGTATTTTATAGATCAAACGAGATTAGGAATTCCGATCATCGCGTTTGATGAAGCTTTGCATGGTTTGGTAAGAGATGAAGCCACGGCTTTTCCGCAGGCAATTGCTTTAGCCTCTACCTGGGATACTTTACTGATGAGCCAGGTTGCCGCAGCCATCGCCAAGGAAACAAAAGCAAGAGGTATCCGACACATTCTTTCACCCGTGGTAAATATCGCCACCGATGTTCGATGGGGAAGAGTAGAGGAAACTTATGGTGAAGATCCCTTTCTTAGTGCGGCCATGGGTGTAGCCTTTGTAAAAGCATTTGAGCAAAGAGGGGTGGTGACCAATCCCAAACATTTCGCCGTCAATCATGGCGAAGGCGGAAGAGATAGTTATCCTATTCACTTCAACGAAAGATCACTGGAAGAAACTTACCTGGTTCCTTTCAAAGCGGTAGTACAAAAAGGCGGAGCAAGAAGCATCATGACGGCGTATAATTCATTGGATGGATCTCCCTGCTCTGCTAATGACTGGCTGTTGAATAAGAAACTCCGGAAAGACTGGGGCTTCAAAGGATTTGTTTTGTCAGACGCTGGTGCTACCGGTGGCGCCAATGTTTTGCACTTCACCGCCTCTGATTATGCCGATGCAGGGAGGAAATCTATTGAAAATGGTTTAGATGTTATTTTTCAAACGGCTTATGAACATCATACCTTATTCGATAAATACTTCCTGGATGGCAGTATGAACCCGGCCGTAATTGACAGCGCTGTCGCCAGAGTGCTACGGGTGAAGTTTGAACTAGGTTTATTTGAAAATCCTTACGTTAATGTAAATGACCAGGAAAAATGGACCGCGGTCCAACACCGTGAATTAGCAAAAGAAGCAGCGATCCATTCTATTGTTTTGTTGAAGAATGCCCGGCTGCCGGGGCAGGAAAATGGTTTGCTGCCGTTAAAGAAGTCATTAAAAAAGATAGCCGTGATCGGTACGGATGCCATCGAAGCAAGATTGGGTGGATATAGCGGCCCGGGTAATAATAAAATTTCGATACTGGCAGGCATCAAAGAAAAAACAAAAGGATCATCGCAGGTAGTTTACGCGGCAGGTCCCGGAAGAGAACATAAAACCTGGACATTTGTTCCCTCATCGTCCTTATCAACTATGCAGGACGCCAAAAAGATGCAGGGTTTAAAGGGCGAATATTTTAATAATGTAACGATGGCAGGTGAACCAGTTCTGACAAGAATTGATGAATCCATCCGTTTTCAATGGACATTATTTTCTCCCGAGCCGGCAACAATCAACTATGACTTTTTCTCGGCAAGATGGACGGGAAAGATCCAATCACCAGCTACAGGTAATTATAAGATTGGAATCGATGGTAATGACGGATATCGCTTATACATTAATAACAAGGTCATCATTGATAACTGGAAGAAACAATCTTATAATTTCCTGTACCTGGTGATTGGATCTTTCCCGTCCATCTTGCCGAGAAAAAGTCATAGTTGATTGTTGCC
>JANOCH010000261.1:0-9038 GCA_031412015.1 Chitinophagaceae bacterium | reverse complement strand
GCTTTTGGAACAACGATAGGCGCTTTCACCAACGCCAGCACTCCTTTAGGTATTGGATTTTCCGTAGTCGTAGTTTGTCTCGCAGCATTAAACCTGTTGCTTGATTTTGATATGATCGAAAAAGGTGTCGAAGCCAAAGCGCCAAAATATATGGAATGGTATGGAGCTTTTGGTTTGCTGGTTACGCTGGTTTGGCTGTACTTAGAAATATTGCGCTTATTATCCAAACTAAAAGACAGGTAATAAGAACTGTATAATAATTATCGGAAGCCGCCATCCTCTCTAGTCGGGGTGGCGGCTTCGTGATTTTAACCAGGGTAATAAACAACCAAACACAGTGGTCCATTCAAAAGGAAACATTGATCCGGGAAAATGTTAATTACAGCAAATTGGAGATGCCGGTGACAGTAGCCGGGAATAAAAAACATATCCGAAATAACCCTTATCCTGCCAGAATTATAATTATACCTTTATTTCGACCATGGGTAAAACAGGAAGAAAAATGATAGGCAAATCAACAAAAAAGAAGTTAACGATCGTTCTTAATCCAACGGCCAGCACCCTATTAACGTATTGAATTAGCACCTGGCAGCAGATGAAAAATATAAAAATTTCAGGATGAATTTTACAGAACAGTATGCGATCGAAATCGTTAAGCATTATTATCAATTAGAGGTTCACGCAAAACCTCTCAACGGCTATGACGAGTTGAATTTTTTATTGAAATGCGAAAATCAACAGCATTACATTTTAAAAGTTGCTACAGAAGAACATGGTTATCATTTTCTTGACGCACAGGTGAAGATCGTCAATCATTTATCAAAAAGCAACATATCGGGGAAAGTCCAACGCTACCTTCTAAATACCGAAGGAAATGAAATAACGACGCTCATCATCGAAGGAAAAAAATATTTTCTTCGAATTCTTAGTTTTTTGCAAGGAACATTTTGGGTGGATTTGCCGGCCCATCCAGACAGCTTATTAAAAGACCTAGGAAGTTTTTTAGGGGAAATGGACCTTGCCCTGCAAAACTTTTACCATCCCGCCATGCAAAGGTATTATGTATGGGATGTTAAAAACGCGTTAGATGCCAGGGCGCACCTATCTTATATCCATTCGCATGAAAAAAGAAGGATAGCCGCTTATTTTTTGTTGCAGTTTGAAACAGAAGTGTTACCGCACCTTTCTTCGTTGAGGATGGCTTCCATTCATAATGATGCCAATGATTATAATGTATTGGTAAAAGATGGCAGGATCGCGGGGCTAATTGATTTCGGTGATATGGTGTATTCGCAGCTCATCAATAACCTTGCGGTTACCTGTGCTTATGCCATGTTTGGCGCTTTGGATCCGGTCCATGCCGCAGCAATGGTAGTACAGGAGTATCACAAGAAGTATCCTCTGACTGAGCTGGAAATCTCGCTTTTATATTATTTAATTGCGGCAAGACTGTGTATCAGCGTTTGTAAATCGGCTTATAATACCATACTTAGTAGTGAGAATGAACACCATTTTATCACAGAAAGTTCAGCCTGGCGACTTCTTCACCAGCTTATTAAAACCAATCCCATAAAAGCCAATAATACACTTCGTATGGCCTGCGGCTTTACTACTATTATTAAAGAAGAAGAGGACCACCGCCAGTTACTGAACGAACGAAAGCGATATATCGGTCGGAATCTCAGTATCAGCTATAAAAAAAATGTAAGAATCACCCGAGGCGCTTTGCAATATCTTTATGATGACAAAGGCAATACTTACCTGGATTGTGTCAATAATGTAAGCCATGTTGGTCACTGTCATCCGGTAGTAGTAAAAGCGATGCAAAAACAAATCGCAACTCTTAATACCAATACCCGCTACCTGCACGATGCTATCGTAGAATATGCCAAAATGATTACTGCAACACTTCCAAAAAAATTAAGCGTTTGCTATTTCACCAATTCCGGAAGTGAGGCTAATGACCTGGCCATCCGTATGAGCCGGTATTTTACCAACCAAAAGGACGTGATCGTACTGGATCATGCTTATCACGGAACATCTACTACCGCCATTGAACTAAGTCCTTACAAATTTGATGGCAAAGGCGGTTTTGCGCAAATGCCCTATATACATAAAGCCAAAAATCCGGATCAGTTTCGTGGTGAGTTTCGTTACGACGATGCAAATGCCGGCGAAAAATATTAAACCGACGTACAGCGTATTATTGCCGAAATGAAAAAAGAAAACAAATCCCCGGCAGCATTTATCTGTGAAACCTTGCTGGGTGTAGGCGGGCAGATACCCTTGCCCGGAAAATACCTCGAGGATGTTTACAACTATATAAGATCAGCAGGCGGCGTTTGTATTGCAGACGAAGTGCAGGTAGGCTTTGGACGCGTTGGGGAATGCTTCTGGGGATTCGAGTTGCAGGAGGTAATCCCAGACATGGTGGTCCTGGGCAAACCGATCGGCAATGGTCATCCCCTGGCAGCTGTCGTTACAACTCCTGCTATCGCCGATGCATTTAATAACGGAATGGAATATTTCAACACTTTTGGTGGCAATCCAGTGTCTATGGTAGCCGGAATAGCTGTTTTGAAAACTATTCACGAGGAAGAACTGCAACATCAGGCCTTGGAGGTCGGTAATCATTTAATGTATAACCTGAGACTATTAATGGATAAACATCCTGTCATTGGTGACGTTAGGGGGCATGGTTTGTTCATTGGTGTCGAAATGGTCCGGGACAAAAAAACACTGGAGCCTGCTGTCCCGGAAATAGATGATGTAGTAGAAAAAATGAAAGACCGTGGCTTCTTGATCAGTACCGATGGGCCCTTACACAATGTTTTAAAAATAAAACCACCACTGGTGTTCACCATCGAGAATTCGGATGAGTTAGTTAAGAACCTGGATGAAGTATTGGTTGAAATAAGGTAATTTTTGAAAAAGTTCTACAGGATTCAGGCATCAACGAGAACCAAAATATTATAGAACAAATAAGGGTAACAATGAATGACGTTTTACAAGGCCTAATGAGCCGTTACAAAGAACGGGTACCGGACGTAGCCAATATTATTACGGCAATGATCGATGAAAAAATCATCCATGACGCTGATGATATCGAAAACGATCATATCGCTTTCCGGACAATGGGCGTACCACATCTCGGTATACCATCATTGGAAAAAATATTCCTGCATTATGGATATGAAAAAAGAGATTTATATTTTTTTCCCGAAAAGAAATTGAATGCATATTGGTATGCTCCGCCCGTGCCCCACTATCCGCGGATCTTTATCAGCGAACTCCAGGTAAATAAATTATCAAAGGAAGCAAAGCAGATTATTTTCAGTTATACCAATGATGTAAAATCAGACCCCGTAGACGGGCTCGATTTGAATGATGCAAAAGCAGTGGATCATTTTTTACATAGCGCTTTGTGGCGTGTTCCCCTGTTAGACGACTATCTTACGCTGGCAAAAGAAAGTGAATATGCCGCCTGGGTCATTTACAACCGTTACTATTTAAATCATTTTACCATTAGCGTACATAATCTGAAAAAAGGCTTTGACACCGTAGCTTTATTCAACGAGTTTTTAGAGAAAAAAGGGTTTACCCTGAATGATTCGGGCGGAAAAATAAAAATAAGTGCCGACGAAGCATTACTGCAGAGTTCTACAGTAGCCCGAATGGTAGAAGCTGAATTTGCGAATAATGAAAAACGATCCATCGCCGGGTCATACGTAGAGTTTGCTGAGCGAAAAATATTACCGCAGTACCGGCATCTTGCCGGTGAGGCTATCAACCGTTCCCATCGCAGAGAGGGCTTCGAAGCTAATAACGCCGACAAAATATTTGAAAGTACTTATTCTTCCCAAACTGAAAAGCGATAATACCTGATCAGCCTGGTGTTACCAAAGTTTAGTTTTTATTATGGGATTCTTCCTCCCGGCTTTCTTCTACGGTTAGAGTTTCCGCCATAGGTTCGGAATTCTCGATGAATTCGTTCATGTATATCTTGAATAATACAATGATGTAATTGATCAACAGGGGGCCGAAAATAAGACCGATAAAACCAAACAACCCCAGTCCAACGATCACTCCCAGTATCGTTATTACGGGATGCACATCACCCATTTTTTTTAACAAGGTAATTCTGGCCATATAGTCTACATTCCCTGTAACTAACACACTATACAATAACAAACCCGTAGCATGCCATGTATCGCCTATGGCATAAGTATATAATACCAGCGGTACCCAAACGATCATGGTTCCCACCACCGGGAAAAAAGCACAAACCCCGGTAACAAATCCCCACAGCCCCCATTCATCAACACCAAAAATAAAATAACCCAGTGTGGCGGTCAGACCCTGGATGATGGATATAAGCGGTATGCCTAATGCATTGGCTTTTACGATCTTTTTTGTTTCTGAAGCAAGCATATTAATATTCTCATTCCGCAGCGGAATAAGTCTCGTCAGCATTCGTTCTATTTCCCGGCCGTTATACAATATGTAGAACAAGACGAATAACATAATCGCCAGGTTGGTAATGAGGTTGGCCGTACTGTTCAGGATAGTGGGAATAAACGCGGATAGTTTACTCAGCGAGTTCGTAAGAGAAGCTTCCGAAACAAACTTAAACCCGATCTTTTCCTGTATCGTTGTAATAGAATGCTTCGCTGCATTGATCATAGCGTTCGGGTCATCCAAAAAGGCATTGATCTTCGGACTAATTAATGTAATAGCCAGGAATACCGGCAAGCCAATCAAAAAAAGATAATAAAGAATGAACAGGCCCGCCGCACTACCTCGTTTCCATTTTCGATTAAAAACAAGTTGGAAGTAACTGGCCCGGCTAAGTATATACAGCGTAAGAGCCCCCAGCAATCCCGGCAAAAAAAGGGAAAGTTCCTGTATTACGAGGTACACAAATAACAGTATGATCGATAAAAGAAGTATTTGCTTGATCCGGTTATTGAACGTTGGCATAGTGGCTCTAAGATAAAACTTTAGTTAGTCAAAAAGAATGCTAATTCCTCACCTTGTGAAGGCAGCAGCTTTTGATTTTGAATTTTCGAAAAAAAATGATCATGGAACAGTAATTGCCTGCACACTTGCATGCGAGCCTTACCTCAAAAACTAAAGAAAGCCACTTCTACCAGGAAGGGGAAAATTATTACACTTTCGATACTGATCGTCCTGCTGACAGGCGTTGGCGGCGCCATCGCCTATTGGAACGTTTACAGGAAACAAATAATCCGCGATAAACTGGTGGATACTGTACACGAAAAAACACAGGGACTGTATGCCCTGCACTACGATAATCTGAGTCTTGATGAGGTAGCGGGTGATCTTTCTGTTGCTAACCTTATACTTCGCTACGACAGTATCAAATTTGATCAACTTCTAAAAAATGATAATGCACCGCCGATCCTGGTCAATATCACCATTCCCTCTATCTCCGTGTCAGGGGTAAAAACTCCCCGCGCATTATTGAGCAAGGAAATAGTGGGGAAAAAGATACTTATCAGCAACCCGGTGATTAACATTATTTATACTGACGCCGGGAAAGACTCTTCCAGCAACGTTCCGGATAAAGAGATATATGAACAGGTGCTGGGCGACCTGAATATGATAAAAGTAGATACACTGGAAATTGCAGGCGCACAGATCATCACGAGTAATTTAAAGACAGGAAAAAAGAATATTGAATTGAAGAATACTTTTATCCGCTTAACTGATGTTGCCGTAGACAGCGCCGCCGGAGAGGATAAAACCCGGCTACTTTTTTCCAAACAAATATTCCTTAGCAGTGAAAAAATTGCATGGGCTTCACGAAACGGGTTGTATAATTATTCCGCCGATAGTATTTCATTGAATTCCGTAGCAGGATCCGTTGCCGTCAAAAAATTTGCTATTGACCCGGTATTGAAAGAAGAAGCTTTTGTAAAAAGCTTGCCAACACAGGACGACCGCTTTGATTTTACGATCAACAATATCGATATCCGGAGTGTAAATATGCAGAAACTGTTCCATGAAAATATTATTGCGGATAGTATATTGATCGGTGCTTGTTCGTTTAAGATATATCGTGATCTCTCCATACCGCGGGATAAAAGGAACCGGGTAGGCTCCTACCCTCACCAGGCTATTACTAACATACCCGTAACTCTGCAAATCAAAAAAGTAATCTTATCCAACACGTTTGTTGAATACAAAGAAAAAAATCCAAGATCCAACCAGGCAGGTAAAGTTCAGTTCTTTAATACGTACGCCACCATAACTAATCTCACCAACGATAAAGAAGCGATCAGCAAAAACAATATAATGACCGCTGATATACAATCCTCCTTTTTAAATAAGGCTCCGTTAAAAGCAACCTGGCATTTTTATCTTGGTCACCCGAAAGGAAGGTTTGATGTAAAAGGCAAGCTGGGGAGTATGGCCTTTGCAGACGCCAGTGTCATCACCGAACCGATGGGACCTGCCAAACTTGAAGAAGGCCGTTTAAAGAGTCTCCACTTTGATCTGGCAGGTAATGACTACAGCATGAAGGGAACGGTAAAAATGCTGTACGACGACTTGAAAATATCTGTTCTTGAAAGAGATAAAGGAAGTAAAGAACTGGATAAGAAAACGCTGGCTAGTATCGCAGCTAATATTATAATCAAAAACTCTAACCCAAAACGAAAAAACGATGAACCTGCGGTGATCGACGTTCAAATGGAACGTGACACCAATCGTTCTATATTTTACCTTGTATGGAAGTCGTTATTTAAAGGAATAAAGGAAACAGCCGGTATCAAAAAGTAAACCTCAGTAAACTTTTATTTTTAATCAAGGGATACACTGACACGCAAAGCTTTTAATCCTGATACCCCCTGTAATTCTTCCAGTTCCAGTTCTTCAAGATCGTTAGCCAATATATTTTGTTCCTGCAGGAACTGGATATAACCGATATATTCATCCGCTTCTTTCTGGCTGAAATAGGCCAATGCGATCTTGCCGGGCTGGGTAAGTCTTTCGCTGGTACCTCTGATCTTGACTTTATCGATCCGCTTCTTGACGATATGGTAACGGATATTATAGGCACCTTCTACATCAAACCTCTTTTCATCTTTCCTGAACCTGATGTCGATTGGCTGGGAGTGAATAAAAATAAGCTGCGTCGTTTGCACAGGTCTTGGCAACTGTGGCAATAAGGCATGTGAATATTTAGCAACCGCCGCCATAGAAGTCAGTTGTGTAAGCCTGAGATTTTTCAAATAAATATCACTAAAAGGTTTGTCTGGGGCTATGGACTGACCGATATAGATATCATACTCTACTCCATCGGTTCTGAATTTTTCAAAGTAGCAGGGATAAGCCACTTGTATTTCATCCTTCATCATTTCCATATAGTTGTTGACGGATGAAATAACCGTATTCATAGATGACTCCAGTTGTCTGCGGCTTTCATTAGCGATACCTGTTTCAGGGTCAATGGCCAGGAAATATTTCTCCATAATAGAAGAATAGACCGGATTACCTTCCCTGAACTGAACAAGGAAAGGAATAATGTCATTATCCAGGAAATCATTCAGCTTTACTTCTTCGTTGAATCCATCGGGGTTTTTTATTTTATCCAACCATTTTCTTGATAAAAATATTTTTTCATCCAGTAACCCAAATCCAGATTCCTGTTGTAGCCGCTGAAGTGTTTCCAGGAGTACATTGAATTGTATCACCAAATCCTTCTGCAGCGACGCGTTACGCTCAACCGTGGAATTCCGTATATCAATAGCCCCATACAAAGGAAATACTTTATTAAAAACTATCTCCTCCATTTCAGGCTGCCCATTTTGCTGATGTTCAGCCATTATATAATGCCAGGCGGCCTCATTAAACTTCCATTGTACGGAAGGTTGAACAGAGGTAAATTTTTCTTTTACCACATGGTCAATGTTATCGCTGAACTCATCAATGCTGTTCTTCAGCATTTGCGAAAGTAGCGGCATTACGGGATCAAGCTTGGCAAGCAAGGATTCGCTCAGCGCATTCTTCTTTTTAGAATATATTTCAAGGACACCCGTCAGCGAATTATTAAAATATACAGGCGACAGCGCATAAGCGGTAACGCCACTATCCTTCAGCATTTTCAGGTATCCCTGTCTTGCTTCGTCTTCCTGCGTTATTTCGCGGAAAAAGATCGGTCTTGGGTTCTTAAAATAAGCATTAGCCAGCTCCATATAAGCAGTCTCCGCTACACCATTCTCACGAGCTACCGCTATCAACTTGCTGTTGAGGCAGGTGCCGTCGTCAAAAACCAGCTTATCATTTACCTGCATAAGCGGCAACAACCCAAACTCTATATCATCACTCCCCACCAATGTTTTCAGCGAACTAATCACATTGGAATAATATTTTTCTTCCTCGTAAGAAGAATGCTTTAAAATAAGGTCTTTTATGCTTTCGATAGAATGCTCAGGTGTAACATCGGTAATGTTTAAAATGCCAAATCCTTCTATCCTGAAAATATCAAGGGGTAATTGCTTTTCAAGCTGGGACAGAACTTCCTTCCGGTCATAGGTGCCGGAATGGAGTTCCTCTACCGTCAATTCAGGTAGCGGTTGTCTCGTAGATATTTCAATAAACCGGGTATCCAGGTTCAGCTTAAAATATTTCACCAACCCCGTTCCTTCGTCTTCCAATGAATGAACAATATCCCTTTTAAAAACGGAAGTGATCCCATAGCACTTCTCCAGGATCAACGAAAAGATAAATTCCAGTTGGTTATACTTTATCTGCTCCGCATTTTTAACCACTATACTTTTCTTCAGGTTACCGGTAGTGATATCAGTAACCAGTTTAGCATAGGCATTGGTGCTATAGAACACAACGGGGCGCAAAGGCAAACACAACGCCCAGCGATGAATATCCTCATCTTCGACAATGGGGGAAAGCATGCTATAGATCAATTGCATTAATTGTGCATGATCTTTTACTTTCTCCACTTCTATCGGTTGTAACAGGTCAGGGTACTTTTCAAATTGCTCCACCACAAAGGA
>JANOCH010000260.1:0-3202 GCA_031412015.1 Chitinophagaceae bacterium | reverse complement strand
GCAAAAAGCTCCCCAGTCATAATACACGGAATGCCGGAGATGAACATTGGGGTCGAGGTCGGACCAACGTACCTGTATTTCTTGAATAAAATCTTGCATGCCAACTTTTTTTAGCTATTGAAAAGTGAAATTACTGCTGATTCCTATAGAAATATCAAATACAATATTACTTTTGCCACACAATTAATAAACTATGAAGAAGCTTATCTTATTAGGTTCAATTTTATCCGTATCCGCTATTGCACAAGCGCAACCTGGCACTAAACCAAAACCTGTTACAAAGCCCGTTTCCAAACCAATCGTTCAGCAACCAGCATTAAAAACACTTAATGATTCTGCCAGTTATGCTATCGGCGTCAGCGTTGCCAGCTTTTATAAACAACAAGGTATTACCAAGCTCAATACTTCGCTGGTGTCAAAAGCAATTAATGATATATTGATGGGAAAGCAACCCTTGCTAAACGAAGAGGCGGTAAATATGTGTGTAAATAAACTGATGAACGAAGTACAGGAAAGTAAATCGAAGCCTACTATTGAGGCAGGAAAGGCTTTTCTTGAAAAGAATAAAACCAGGCCGGGAGTTAAGACGACCGCCAGTGGTTTGCAATATGAGGTGATAACTGAGGGTGCCGGAATTAAGCCGACAACTGTTGACACATTCGTGGCGCATTACAGGGGGACATTGATTGACGGAACCGAATTTGATGCATCTTATAACCGGGGTCAACCGCTTGTTTATCCGGTGACAGGCGTGATACGCGGATGGACTGAAGGATTGCAACTAATGGCTGTTGGTTCCAAATACAAGTTTTATATTCCTTACAACCTGGCTTATGGTACCAACGACAATGGCGCCATTCCAGGTGGATCGATGCTTATTTTTGAACTGGATCTGTTGGATGTAAGGAAACCTAAATAACCTGTTCGATCGCTTTTCTTTCTTTTGCCCAGTATAGGGCTTTTTGAAATTGTTCTTCCGGCGAAAGGTTGGTGTTGTCAAGCACTATGGCATTATCAGCCTTTCTTAACGGACTTATCTCCCGGTGCGAATCAATATAATCCCTCATCTCCAGGTTGTATTTTACTTCCTCGATAGTTACATTTGGATTTTTTTCATACAATTCCTTGAAACGTCTTTCCACTCTTACGGCATTATCGGCTGTCATGAATATCTTTAGTTCTGCATTGGGAAAAACAACGGTTCCTATATCCCGGCCATCCATGACGATCCCTTTCTTTTTTCCTAACTTTTGTTGCTGCGCCACGGCAAATGCACGAACTTCTTTTATGGAAGCTACATCGCTTACTTTTTCCGCTATCACCAGGTCGCGAATAACATATTCAACGTTTTCATCATTGAGATAGATCTCACTTGTTTCGTTTTTTTCATTAAACTGGAAATCCAGGTGAATTTCTTTTAAAGCGGACTGTACTTCTTTCTTGTCCGTCCAGTCAATATGATTGCGGAGAAAATACAAGGTAATCGCCCGGTACATGGCGCCACTGTCAACATATACATAGCCAAGTTTTTTAGCCAGCTGTTTGGCTAATGTACTCTTGCCACAACTGGACCAGCCATCAATTGCTATGATTATTTTTCTCGCCATTCCGTATCCGCAAAAATAAAAAGGAGTGCCTGATAAAAGCACTCCTCTGCAATTTTGTTATAAATTTAATTTTACGCCTTAGATTTTGTTTCCACCTTTTTAAATGAGAATACAAGCTTATTCTTCTCTTTATCAAGGTCTGCTTCCAGGATATCACCGGCCTTTACATTCATGTTCAATATTTCTTCCGCAAGCGGATCTTCCAGGTATTTCTGAATGGCCCTGTGCAATGGACGGGCGCCGAACTGAACATCATAACCTTTATCTGCAAGGAACGATTTGGCCTCCGCTGTCAACGATAGATTGAAACCAAGATTAGCCAATCTTTTCATTACTCCTTTCATCAGGATGTCAATGATGTTGAAGATGTTTTCCTTTGTAAGGCTGTTGAAAATAACTACATCATCAATACGGTTTAGAAATTCCGGTGAAAATGTTTTCTTCAACGCTTTTTCAATGACGGCTTTATTAGCTTCGTCCTCGTGCTCTATCCTTGATGACGTTGCAAATCCAACACCTGCTCCAAAGTCTTTCAACTGGCGAACGCCAATATTAGATGTCATGATGATCATCGTGTTCTTGAAGTTGACTTTCCTGCCAAGCCCATCTGTCAACTGTCCGTCATCCAACACTTGCAATAAAATATTATAAATGTCAGGGTGTGCTTTTTCAATTTCATCCAACAGTATAACACTATAAGGTTTACGGCGAACCCTTTCTGTCAACTGACCGCCTTCCTCATAGCCAACATAGCCAGGAGGTGCACCGATCAGTCTGCTCACGGTGAATTTTTCCATATACTCACTCATATCAATACGCACCAGCGCATCTTCCGAATCAAACATGTACCTGGCCAATGCTCTTGCCATTTCTGTTTTACCAACACCCGTAGGTCCAAGGAAAATAAATGTACCAATTGGTTTTTTCGGATCCTTTAAACCTACCCGGTTACGCTGAATGGCTTTCACCACTTTCTGCAGAGCTTCATCCTGGCCTATTACCATTTCTCTCATATCGTCTGACATCTTGCGAAGCTTCTCTGTCTCTGCCTGTACCATTCTCTTTACAGGAATGCCGGTCATCATACTTACCACTTCGGCGATCGCTTCTTCATCTATCGGGTATCTTTTATGCTTGCTTTCTTCCTCCCAATCAGATTTTGCTTTCTCCAGGTCTTCCGCCAAACGCTTTTCTGTATCACGTAGAGAAGCGGCTTCCTCAAACTTCTGGCTTTTCACCACCTTATTTTTCTCATTTTTAACATCTTCGATTTTCTTTTCCAGTTCCACAATATTCTGCGGTACATTAATATTTTTTAAATGTACCCTGGCGCCAACTTCATCCAATACGTCAATGGCTTTATCCGGAAGTAACCGATCTGTAATATAGCGATCACTCAACTTAACACAAGCATCAATTGATTCCTCATTATATGTTACGTTATGATAATCTTCGTATTTCGATTTGATATTGTTTAATATCTGGATGGTTTCTTCCACACTTGGCGGCTCAACGAGTACTTTTTGAAAACGACGGTCTAATGCGCCGTCTTTCTCAATATACATCCTGTATTCATCAAGCGTTGATGCACCAAT
>JANOCH010000259.1:0-19051 GCA_031412015.1 Chitinophagaceae bacterium | reverse complement strand
GGTCCTGTACGTCTTCTTCAGGTACCTGAAAAAGACAGGAAAATTCAAGGAATAAATTCCTTAATAACCATCGCACGAAAGTTTTTTTTAAGGTCAAACCCACCAAAAATTCGGTGCCGTTCTGCACGCGGATTGAAATGCTTAACTCTGCAAAGTAGAATAAAGAATCCCCGGTCATCCGTCCGATCCGTGTCCTCCGTGTGCTAAAATTACCCGCAAATTAAGGTCAAAAGCTATTATGATACATTTACCACGATGATGTCATCATTTCTAAACAACCAACCCGATTTATTGTTATTTTTGTGTATTAAAATTGTGCGTTTATGATCAAGACAGGTAGTCCTATTATCAGTATTTATACCGAAATGACCCCTAACCCTGAGACAATGAAGTTTGTGGCCAATAAACTTCTTTATCCCGGCAAGAGCATCGATTTCCCGGATGCGGAAAGTGCCAAACCTTCGCCCCTGGCAACCGAGTTATTTGGTTTTCCTTTTGTGAAGGCCATTTTCATCGCCAGCAATTTTGTGACATTGACCAAAACAAGCGATACAGCCGATTGGGCTGATGTTATTCCTTCAATCCGCCAGTTCTTAAAAGAATACCTGGAAGAAGGAAAAATAGTAGTTAATGAGGAAGAAGTAGCGGCGATCAAACAGGAAAGCAGCAACGAGGTTTCTGCCGATGATGATGATGTGGTAAAACGCATAAAGGAATTATTGGATAATTATGTGCGCCCTGCTGTAGAAATGGATGGCGGTGCTATACAGTTTAGAAGTTATGATTCCGGTACGGTGAACCTGGCGATGCAGGGAAGTTGCAGCGGATGTCCTTCCTCCATGATCACGTTGAAAGCGGGTATAGAAGGAATGATGAAGAGAATGATACCGGAAGTAAAAGAGGTGGTAGCAGAAGCAGAATAATCATTTTAAGCAATCGGACTTAAATAGTTAACGTCTCATTGGTTGGGACGCTTTTTATTTGGGGCAGCTGAAATTATTCTATTGATACTCTTTAAACACTTTTACCCTATACGGCCCAATTATCGAACCTGGAAAGCTTTCTTATAAATCTCTTTTTGTTCTTTTTTTTCCAGCTGGGAAATATCTCTGTCAAACAAGCGGTTCAGGTTATTCCCCGCCAGGTCTTCCAGCCGCGATTCGACCTCTGCTGTATAGTATCCGGTACTCCAGGCAACAGATGGTTTGAAATGCAGGATCGTTTGTTCAGCCCCGGGTTCGATAATGCCATTGACAACATTTCCATTGCTATCAATAATTCGAACCGCATTTTTCAATAGAATATAATCAAGCGGCTCGTGCAGATAGATCGTAAGTGCTTCACTGCTTCCAGGCTTTGGTACCTGTATTATCCAATTTTCTACGACAGGTGATAAAACATCCCTTGCGCCCACCCGAAAATCTTTACGAAGTTCTTTTGCCAGTGAAACACCTTCGGTGTCTCTCCAATCCTTGCGGATCAATATTTGATAATTGGCTCCCTCTTCCAAAGGAGAACCCATTGCTTTATTAGGTTGCAGATCACGTTTGATCCTACCGGGGTCAAGCCATAAAGTAAGTATTGTTCTTTCCTTGTTCCACAACTCAGGCTGCAGGTCAAGAAAGACGGATGGGATCGTGTCCTGCCGGTTTTTG
Organism: Chitinophagaceae bacterium; assembly: GCA_031412015.1. GTDB lineage: Bacteria > Bacteroidota > Bacteroidia > Chitinophagales > Chitinophagaceae > Terrimonas_B. The sequence continues at coordinate 17,396 of JANOCH010000259.1, read as the reverse complement.
ATCAACAGGATATTATTCAAGGATTGTCCTTCCTGCATAGGCTTTGAAAAAGCGATATAGATTTTCAGCAGGTTCAGCGGAACTGTATCATTGGTGGGATAAATGGCAATCACTTCCGGTGCAGTAACTGTTTCGTCCAATGGTATCTCCATTTCACGTAACAAACTATTGGCCACCCACACTTCATACTTTAATCCTCGGGTAAATGCGATCAAAGGACGAAAAATCAAATCATTTTCGGATACTAAATATTCACCAATCACAGGGGTAGTGTTATTTTTCAATTGTATGTGGACCTGTTTTTCGACGGAGTCATAAGAAATTCCCGGTAATAATTTCAACGGTATAATGAGACCCTTTGCTTGCCGGCCTTCCCATTCAATGGAAAAAGTTTTGTCTTCTTTTTTTTCAAAACAGCCGGGCATTAAAAAGCAATAGACCAGGCCCCAAATAATACGGGACCTGATCTTTCTATGATCGAGAGAATCAGTAAGCATTATATCCACCTGTCTCCGCTTGCGGTCCAGAGATCCAGGTCGCCATTGGCACGACGCTGTAATACGAGAACCTGCGAATCGTCCAACTTGTCCATTTGTATTACGTTCACGGCGGGCAAAGTCACAAAATTGACACCTGCCGTGGCATAACTTTCTTTGATGGGTTCGGTAAGAGTCCCTTCGTAAGTTTCGATGCTCTTATAATTTATGCGCATTACAGGCCGGTTGGAGTTAGCCATGAACAGATAAGAGTGGCCATCTTTCTTTAAAGTAACCATATCGATGGGTGAATTACCGGCGCCAAATTCTGCAACCGTTCTTCCTTTAACGTGCTTGCCCGCTTTCAATTCATCTAATGGAAACAACACTAAAGGTGTACAGGTATAACTGGCCACCAGGTATTTTTTGCCATTGAGTTCTGCGGTGGTAAATGTGCGTATTGGCGAATTTGTCTCATACTTACCATGTGCGGCATGGAAGATCTCCAGGGACGCCTGCTCCTGTTTATCATTAAAAGGAAAACCGATCTTCCTGAAAGATGAACCAAATTCCTGGTTGGAAAGTCCGCTCAATAAAACGCTGCCATCAGCATAATTAAGATCGGATATAGACTGATCACGTAAGGGGCGGCCATTCCTGTCTTTGGCATCATTGCCCGGAACATTGGCAATGGAAATATTGCTAAATGGAATATCTTTTAAACTAACTGCCTCTACTTTAGTTCCATCAATCGTAAGCAATACGGGTGTGCCATCATTGGTTTGTACAGCACAGTATACTTTTTTTGAAACCGGGTTAACCGCAATATCGGTTATCCGGATATTCTTCACCTCGGTACCCAGGGCCGCGGCAATTTTTTGGTCTACATTTTTGACCTCAACTGCAGCGGCTTTTTCCACCACGGTTTTGTCTTTGGTATCAATGGCAAATACTGTGGCCGATTTAGAGTCGCCAATAAAGAGAATACCATCTGGTCCAAACGCAAGGGCGCTGATAGATTGAACCGCAGGTGTTCCGTTCTTTAACCCGTAAGGATGGTTCGCTGATGGGTTGGCAGCGATCAATAAAATAAACGCGGCGCAGGCAACGACGAAAAAATATAGCTTTTTCATAAACACTGAAATTTATTTAAACAATAAAGAAGTGCAGGACATGTAATTTAAAAAACTTGAGGCTTATTCAGCAGATTATTTTTGCTACAGCGCTACTACTTCTTTACCCAGTTTACCTTTCTTTCCGCCAGGTAATTCATGACAAATTCAAAACAATTTTTGTCTTTACCCACCAGCTCAGGAGGAAAAACACCTTTTTCGTTGAATAACCCTTTTGTTATAAGATTCACAGCCGCCGTACAGGTATAGCCGGTTGTTCTTGCCATGGAAGAAGTTTTAGAAGCAGCGTCGTAGTGGTCAAGTAAATTATATTCAATGGTTATATCCTTGCCTTTTACTATCACTTTCATCACGGTAAATTCTTCTTCTTCAGGATCAAGCTTCCACTGATCAACCAGGATTTTTGAAGTAAATTCTAAAGGTGAAATATCTGTATCATTTATCCTGATCAGTTTGGTATCAAAAAAACCCGCTTGTTGTAACGCGATAATAAGATCGATATGACCCGGATACCGTAAGGTTTTTTCTTTCATATCTGGGATATGACCCATTGTATATATTAGTGAACGAAGCCCGTCTGTATTAAAGGCTTCCAGTTCACCCACTCCCTCAAATCTCATGATCTCTCTTTCACTTAATGCAGGACGGGTAAAAATGTTTCCATCTTCCACTAATCTTGCGGGCCGGATATACTCCTGTATCACATCAACAGGAGAAAAAGGAGCTTTGTATTGGAACGGTGGCTTTCGTTCTTTAGGCAATCCTCCCACATAACATTCAAAAGAAGTAATGGTCATTTCTTCATTGTAGCGCCCAATAATGAAATTACTGACGCCCGGTGCTACACCACAATCAGTAATGGCAGTCACATTTTTTTCTTTCGCCAGATTATCCAGTTCCAAAACATCTTCCGGAAAGAAAGAAATATCGACGACATTCTTACCGGCATTGATCACCGCTTCCAATGTTTTATACCCCATAAATCCGGGTACCGCAGTTACAACAAGATCAAAAGGAGAAAACCAGTTTTCGTATTCATCGAATATGGAAAGATCGGCAGCCGCTGTTTGAATCGAAGGATTGCGGCTTTTCAATTCTTCCAGGTTCATAGCGCTGAGATCAAAAGAAGTTACCTCATAGTCCTTTGCCAAATCCAAAGCAATAGCACGGCCTACCATTCCGGCGCCTAAAACAGCAATCGTCATGTGAGAAAAGTTTAGTTGGCAAATTTACGGCCTCATCCCGACCTTCTCCAAAAGAGAAGGCCACCAACCCACAGCCCTGAAATACGAAGCCTCTATTATCTGATTCGAATTTACATTTAAGGTGAAAACTATTTCTTGCCCCTTCTTCCCTGCAGAATTTTATAAAAAGACCGGCTGCGGATCTCATCCAGGTTTAATCCTGTTGCCAATGCTTCTTTTTCGGTGATAGCTCCGCAATTCAATGCTTTTAAAAAGAAATTTAACAATCCTTGCCCCGTGGCAGCATCATCAAATATATCGCCGGTCAATGTGGAGATAGCAGCTCTGTCGACAAATGTTTTTAAACGAAATACCGCATCATCGTAACTGCTTAAAAAGAAATTATAGGTGGCCGCGTATCGCATGGGTAACTGTGCTGGGTTCAGGTCCCAGCCCTGGTAAAAACCACTGACGAGTGAATGCATGGTATGACTATAACCGGTACGCCAGGCATTGTGTACCGATTCCATATTCTCTTTCAATTTATCTTTTGATAATTTTTCACCGCGGTTAGGCGCCACCGGCATTACATTGGTCGCCCCGTCGGATAAAAATATTCCGGTTCCCCCTAAAGCCACTTTCGTCATGTGATGCGCAAAATCACAAACGGGATGATCCATTGTTTGATAACGAGCAGTAATACCACAGGAGGCTGTATAGTCATAAGTACCGAAATGCGCGGCGATACATCTGCCTTCACTGGCTTTTATTATTTTCATCAGCGGATTTCTTCCTTCATCGTCCATAATGATCTGCGTGGCTTCCACCATGGTTTCCATTTTCAAGGTATCCGGTGGCAGGTTATTTCTTTTTTCAATGAGTTCAAATAATCGGACCAATGTAATCACCTGCTCAGGTATGGTAACTTTTGGCAGCATCACTACAAAATTATCGGGAAGCTTGCCTTTTGTCTTTTCCAGTAAAGTAGTTAGAAAAATATCCAGGGTTCTTACACCACGGGTTTTCAAGTCTTCTGTAAAAGGTTTTATTCTTATGCCGATAAACGGAGAGATCGTTTTGTTCTTCATTCCCTTTGCCAGTTCATTAGCGGCTGTGATCGCTGTAATATCTTCTTCTTCATCGGGGCGATTGCCAAAGCCATCTTCAAAGTCGATACGAAAATCTTCTACTGCTTCGTTCTTCAATTTTTTGATGATCTTGCTGTAGACAGAATAAGAAAGCCACGCAGGGTCAGATCTCCGGTTCTTCTCACTCATCCTGTCAAGTTTCTTTACCAGTTTATCTATTTTCTTATCGGAAGAAGGCAGATTTAAAAATCCTTTTAACTGCAAAGTATCCGCCAGCGCCACAAAATTCGGCGCATAGGTCTGCAGGTTCTTCAATGCTATTTCACCCATTTTTACGCAGGTGTCTGATTTGAAAAGATTGGCGCCCCCATAAACAGTATGTACCGGCTGGCGATCGGGTTTATCACCCGGATAGGTCTGCTGAAATTTTAGATTGGCGGTCTTTAATTTACCCAGCAGGGTTTCTTTATCAATATCGGGGATAGAAAAATTCATACCAAAAAGTTTTAGCTAATGTAAATCTTTTAACCGCAGAGACGGGGAGGAGCCCAGTATTATTTCTTTGTGATGTTTTCGTGCAACAAAGTATTAAGAACCGCGGTAAGTTGAATATCCAAACGGATTCAACAATAAAGGAACATGATAATGTTCTGCGGTGGTAACCTCGAAAACTATTTCAATAAATGGATAAAAGGTCTCAATAGATTGTTGGATAAAATAAGGCTGAGTTTCAAACCGAAGTTTATAAGTCCCCAATTCCATCAATGCATCTTTCGTTAGCAGATCAGGGATTCTGCCATCAGCATTGGTAATTCCATTCGTTATTACGACCCATTCTTCTTTTTTGAGATAGTACAAAGTAATATAGATACCCTGCGCAGGTTTTCCTTTCGTGGTATCGAGGATATGTGTAGTAAGCTGGCTCATGACCTCACCCCCGGCCCCTCTCCACAAGTGGAGAGGGGAGCAGGGAGCTTCGTTTAATTATTTGAATAAATATAGTTCCATAATATGTCTGCTAATCATCGAGAAGTTTTTCCAATCGCAATTTGGTTATTTTATTTTGTTCGTCCGCCGCTATCTCTATTTCCTCTTTCGGGTTATTGGATAATCGTGATTCCAATATTTCCAGCATCTCTTCGGCTGACCTTCCCGTAGCGCAGACAATAAAGATATAGCCAAATTTGTCTTCGTATTTTTTATTGGCTTCAGCCAATGCTTCAATCGTGTTTTGTGAGGCTGAATTAACAGCACTTTGTTCGGCGGAAGCCAACTGGGCGGTAGAAGCAAATTTCTTTTTTAAAGAATCGATGTCTCCGATCTTGGGATGTTGCGCAAAGGCGTGTTTCCAATCTTCTTCGCTGCATTTGAACCATTGCTCTTCCGCATCTTCCAATAGTTCCACCAGGTCATCGGCGGGAAAGAAAGGCAGCATCTTATTGACCCATGCTGGTGAGCCGCAGCATTTAGTCAGCTCCGATACTAATTGCTCACGGGGTAATGTATTTAATTCGTGTAGTGTCACTTACCGACGTTTCGGTAAAGGTCGATAGAATTACCGAACGAAGAACACTTGGCCAGTCTTTGAATTATTTAAACTGTCGTAGGAAAACGATTCACATTCTTGTAATAAATATAAACGGCCGGTTCCTTACCCATGGCGGTAAACCATTGCTGGCAATAAGGCGCCATCCAGATAGAATCGCCTTTTTTAACCGGGTACCATTGATGATCGAGCATATAAATTCCTTGCCCCTGGAGGTATAATAAACCATGCTCCATGATATGCGTTTCTACAAAAGGCAGATGGCCGCCCGGATCATAGGTAAAAATATTCACCGCCATATCAAAGTTGGGTTTTTCGGGCAATAAAACCTGCAGCCTCAGCGCAGGATCGCCCAGGTAAATATCGCCATCACCCGCCGATTTATCAAAGATCACCGGTGGGTGAGCTGAATAACCGGGAAGCGCTTCATATACTTTATGAAAACTGAGCACCTGGGTATCTTCTTCTTCGCTGTTGAACTGGTAGGGCGTATCAATGGGAACATATACATAGTGTCCTTTTGTCAATACTTTTTCACCACCGCCCACATTGGCATGGCATCTCCCTTTCACCACATAAAAAAATATTTGAGCAGCCTGTGTCTCGCCTCTTATTTCACCATTACTTTTCAGTGTGGTGAGCAGCTGCGAAAATTTAGCTCCCATCGCTTCGTTGATGATGACATTGACGGTGCATTTGGTCCAGCCGGGAACACAACTATTGATGTATCCGTCCGGAGCGATGATAGCATGATTGTTTTTAACTACGCTCCTGGTTAAAGCAGATATTTCCATATTATCAGGTTTTGATTGCCACGCATTAGTTCAGGAAAATTCGGTTCATTCGTGGCTATTTTTTTATCAATTGTTGCATAAAGTTATCCGAAACTTTTATGGCCGCCGCCAGATCTTTCAATTCGACATTCTCCAGAGGGTTGTGACTGATCCCTTTAAAACATCTTACAAATAACATCGCTACCGTAGACACTTCAGAGACTGGCACTGCATCATGGCCGGCGCCGCTGATCAATTCCACGAGCTCAAAACCTGCTTCTTTAACGGATTGACCCAACAATTTATTCATCCCTTCATCACAGTTGACCGGTTTTGTTTGCTGGATCAGGTTCCACTCAAGTACTATTTCTCTTTTTTGACAGATATCTTCGGTCATCTTCTTTATCTCGGCATAAGAGGCAACAAGCATTTTTTCGTCCGCACTTCGCAGATCCAAACTGCATATCACTTCGGCGGGGATCACATTACTGGCAGAATGAATGATATGAAGTTTGCCAACCGTGGCAACAATATTTTCTTTATTGACGGTTCCAAATTTTTCCGCTGTCAGCACAAACTCTGCAGCACAGGCCAGCGCATCCTTTCGCATATCCATCGGCACGGTACCTGCGTGACCCGCTTCGCCATTAAATACCATTCCGACCCTGCATTGACCCGCAATAGCGGTAACCACGCCGACCGGGATATCTTTTTCATACAGGACCGGGCCCTGCTCAATATGGATTTCAAAATACCCTAACCAATCTTCTTGTGCAATCGCATCTTTACTCAGTTTATTTACATCGCCGCCGATCGCTCCGATCGCTTCTGCAAGCGAAATACCGGCTTCGTCTTTTGTATGAAGGGTCGCCTGGTCAAAGGAACCGGCCACTACTTTACTACCCAGGTAAGTGGTATGAAAGCGGCACCCCTCTTCATCGCTAAAGCCAATCAGTTCTATGTGAAAAGGAACTTCGGTCTTTGACTGAATGATTTGCTCTATCAGATCAAGCCCCATCAATACTCCCATCGGACCATCAAACTTGCCGGCGTTAATAATAGTATCGATATGTGATGCGATAACAAAAGTTTTGGCATTCGCTTTCTCTGACAATAACCGGCCCCTTATATTCCCGATATTATCTGTTTTAGTTTGCAAACCCGCTTCCTTCATCCATTGCTCCACTTTATTCCTTCCTTCAATAAACGCGTTGGTGCCAAAAGTGCGGGTAATACATCCTTCATCCTCGCTGACGCAAGCAAGCTCGTTGATCCTTTGCAAAATATTATTAGCTCTTTGTAATTCGTTACTCATCTTAAAACAATGCTTCCTTTATTCAGAATAAATTCCCCCTTATCAAACACCTTCTCTCCTTCCAGGTATGTTTGTTCAACAACACCATACAATTCTTCGCCCAAATAAGGAGTGATCTTATGTTTATGATGGATCATGCTTTCGGTCACTGTAAACTGTTGTTCAGGATCCCAAACTACTAAATCCGCATCGTATCCTTTAGCAATCTTCCCTTTACTGTTTTGTTTGCCCGTTAAGATAGCAGGCTTCTCACACAACCATTTCGCTATATCATTTAAACTGCAATCATGTTTTTTGGCGGCCGTCCATAACACAGGTAAAGCAAACTGTATGGAAGAGATACCTCCCCATGCTTTCATAAAATCACCTGATGTTATTTCTTTCATGACTGGCGGAGCTGGTGAATGGTCCGTTGCCACAAAATCAATTATACCCTCTTTTAAAGCCTGCCACAGCTTTTCATTGTTTGCTTTTCCTCGTATGGGCGGCGCACATTTAAAGGGTGTCTGCCCATCCTTGATATCCTCTGCATTGAAATATAAATAATGTTGACCCGTTTCTACGGTCAATGGCAATCCCTTCTCTTTTGCTTTAGTTATTTGTTTGATTGAATTAGCGGATGATAAATGAACAATATGGGTGCGGCAACTAAACTCTTCACATAATCGTATCATGAGTGAAATCGCATCATCTTCCCATTTCTTCGGTCGTGATGCCAGGTAGTTTTGATAGACCTCACCCCCAAGCCCTCTCCAAAGGATAGGGGAACTCAATTCACAATGCACCAATAATGGTAACCCGTTTTTTGCAATGACCGGCATTGCTTTTCTCAGATCATTGTCTGTTACGTTTGGAAATTCATCAATCCCTGAATGCGTCAGGAATGCTTTAAATCCCAAAACACCTTTGCCGATCAATGACTCTATCTCCTTTTCATTTCCCGGAACAAGACCTCCCCAGAAACCGCAGTTGGTATGTAGTTTTGTTTTTGTTGCGTTTACCTTTACATCGAATGCCCCTGCAGTTGTTGTCACGGGCGAAGAGTTCAATGGCATATCTACCAAAGTGGTGATACCTCCGGCAATAGCTGCTTTAGTTGCTGTATCAAACCCCTCCCAATCGGTTCTTCCCGGCTCATTGATGTGTACATGCGGATCAATCACCCCCGCCATCAGCACTTTATTTCCAAGATCAATCACCAGAAAATTTCCTGCTGGTAATTTATCCGCTACGTCGGCAATAATCCCGTCCTTGATCAGCACGACAGCCCTTCTAATACCATCCGGCATTGCAGTTCGATCACTTATGATGGCAGTATCATACATTTTATTTAATTATTTAGCCACGAATGAACACTAATTTACACGAATTCATTCGTGAGGATTCGTGTAATTCGTGGCAAACACATAAAATTAGAAAACAATTTTTTACTTTGGTAGCTGGCTTTATTCAATGTTAAATAAGTTTAGCCTAAGATGAACACAAATAAACGCAGATAATACCGTTATTTAATTAATGTTTCCGGCTTAATCTGTGGCGAAAATCAATGGCAACCATTCTGCTGATATTATTTTCTGCGATCCTCGTCATGCTAATTGTGATGACCTACCGCGTACACGCTATTACACAGGCAACAGCTGTCAACCAACCGAATGAATCGGTGCAGGAAAGAACAGGATTGATACAGGGATGGCTTAATACCGCCATTGTATTTACGATCATCGTCATCATCGCCAGTATTTACTTCATGGTAAAAGGAACACCCTGGGAAGGACATCTTGCTGAATGGCTGAACATTGTTGTGCGGGTCATGCATATCACTTTCGGTATCGCCTGGATCGGCGCTTCTTTCTATTTTGTTTTTTTAGAAAATGCGCTTAACCGAACGGAGAATGTAAGAGATGAACTAGCCGGTAATCTCTGGGCCGTGCATGGCGGAGGGTTTTATTACTTGGAGAAATATAAAGTTGCACCAAAGACCATTCCGAAACACCTGCACTGGTTCAAGTACGAAGCTTATTTCACCTGGCTTTCTGGCTTTGGTTTGTTGTTCATCATCTATTATTTCAATGCCTCGGCAATGCTTATTGATACCAATGTGATGAAACTAACAGCAGCTCAGGCTATCGGTATCAGTATCGGCTCCTTTATTGTTGGATGGATCATCTATGATCTTCTTTGCAAATCAGCACTTAGAAAAAACCCCTTGCTCTTTGCACTCACCGGCATCATCATCTTAGTTGGATTCGCCTGGTTCTACAGCCAGGTATTCAGCGGACGAGCTGCTTTTATTCATTTCGGGGCAATGATCGGCAGCATCATGGTCGCCAACGTGTTCTTTGTGATCATCCCTTCTCAAAAAGCAATGGTGAATGCGGCAAAAAAAGGATTACTACCCGACCCGCAAAAAGGAAAGAACGCTTTATTCCGTTCGCTCCATAATAACTATTTCACTTTGCCGGTATTGTTCGTAATGGTTAGCAATCACTTTCCCAGCACCTTCGGCAACCAATATCAATGGGCTGTTCTCGCCGCTATAACTATCGGAAGCGCCGGTATCAAACATTGGTTGAATCTCCGGGAAAAAGGACAGCTAAGTGTATGGATCATGCCGGCATCGGTTATTATTTTGTTGGCCGTTGCTTACGTTACAGCCCCGCAATCGTCCAATGCAAAATGTAAGGAAGTAAGTTTCGCCGAAGTCAATATGATCATTCAGCAACGTTGTGTCTCCTGTCACTCATCCCGGCCCACAGATGATGTTTATACCGCACCGCCCAATGGCGTAAAATATGACACCCCGCAAGAGATCCTTGTCAAAAAAGATCTTATTCTGCAACGGGTGGTATTGACCAAGACAATGCCCCAGAATAATAAAACTAATATGACGCCGGAAGAAAGGGATGCGATCAGGTGCTGGATCGAGCAGGGGGCTTCTGTCAAATGAACAGCCCCGGTCATTCGATTTTCATACTAAATCTTTGTACCTGTTCTTTGATGATCTTGTCTACTTCGGTCTCAAGCGTAGGTTCGTTTTTATTTATGGCGGATTTAGCTTTTTGTTCAGCGATATATTTAGTGCGGCTGGCATTCACACCGATAATTTCTTGCTGTATGGCATTGCGTTCCGTTGTTTTTTCTTCTACGATCTGCTGCAATTGTGCTGTTGTTTTGTTTTTCAGACTATCGTGTAACGTTTTCTTGTCCACTCTGGCTATATAAGTGCTGTCGGCCATGGTAGCATCTACCAGGTCCCATGAGGTATTACTATAAACTTTCGATTTGGCCTTTGCTTCCATACGCTTTGAGGCAAGATTCTTGCTTTTAGAAAAATTCAACTGATCCACTTTTTCCTGCCGTATTTTATTAGTATAGCCAAATGCACCATACCCGATATAGGTATTGTTGAGTTTATTGTTTAACACTATAAGTGTGGTATCATACGGTGTAGGTATGTCCGCTTCTTTAGCGTCCTGGTTGATATTGGTGAAGCTTCCGTTACCACATTCACCGGCAAGGTTCCAGTGTTCTTCCAGGCCTCTTTTGTAATCACCACAGTAAATGGTATTGACGATCACCCCTTTTTCTTTTGCTTTGTTACAGGCTTTCGTGTAGTGAAGATTGCCCTGCAAAAAATCTTCATTGCCGGCGATAAAGATCACTTTATAGTTACCGGCAGATGCGTCCCATGTCAATTCATCCATGCTGGTATAGATCACCTGCCCGCAGTATTCATCACCTCCATTAGTATTTAAACTGAATAGTATTTTGGATACTTCATCCAGGTCACGGGTAAAGGGGCTCAATTGTTTTACATATCCTTTGCCCTGATCGTTGTTGGTCCGGCCGTATTCGTAAAGTGCGATCTCCACCTGTGGACTGCTATTGTCCGCACATTGTGCTTTGCCCAGGGTAGTCACCATATTCCAGAGAAGGGCTTTCGCCTGTTCTATCAGGCCGTTCATACTACCACTGACATCCAATAGTATAGCCGCTTGAATCTTTGCAGGAGCGGGTGCAGGGGGCGAATCAGCATTGTCAGTACCCGGCATTTCCAAACCCGGAAAAGTGCTGAGGGTAATAGTCGTAAATAGTTTTACAAGCAGGTTCATGGTGATGATTTTGCGGGTAAGATGCAGAAATTGTCCTTTTGCACAGGGGCTGCTGATGGCTTTAACCAATTTTTGGCAACTACGGTAAACAGATAACCTTCCTTTTAAGCCCTCAAGCCGAACATTTTAATGACAGGATGCGGGTGAAAGGAAGTGCCTGGCCGCCAAAGGAATTCTGTCGTAGATTTTTTACTACAAGAAATCAGCAGTTACAACTATTGACCTGCGGCTTTTATTGGCCCACCTTTGCATTAAGGAATTACTGGTAAGGGACACATTTATTACCCCGAATTATGCCCAGATAAATCAATACTATGGAACAAATCACATTATTAATCACCGATGATCATAAGCTGGTCCGTGAGTCATTGGCTTCGCTTTTCGATGCCGATCATAGATTCCGGGTGCTGGGCGATTGCGGAAGTGGTGAAGAGGCGGTGGAACTGGCCAAACAATGTCGACCCCATGTAGTGATGATGGACATGAACCTGCCGGGCATCAATGGTTTTGAAGCGACCACCCGTGTTCTTGCAGTATCTCCATTATCAAAAGTATTGGCGGTATCCATGCATACCCAACCCGCATATGTCCGTAAATTTTTCCAGGCAGGCGCCATGGGCTATGTGACCAAAAACTCCCCCCGGGAAGAAATGACAAAAGCCATCCTGGAAGTGTATGAAAACAGGAAGTATATCTGTAATGAGATAAAAGATATTTTAGCAGACCAGGAATTAAGCGGAGACGTGAAGACCGATGCGCTGTACTCTCTTTCGAAAAGGGAACTGGACATAATTAGTCTTGTGAAAAAAGGTTTTTCATCAAAGGAGATCGCGGAAAGTACCCAGTTAAAAGTGAAGACGATAGAGGTTCATCGCTATAATATCCTAAGAAAATTAAATCTACCCAATGTAGCCGCACTGGTTAACTATGTTAATCATAGCCAGATGGCGGCGGAATTATAAAAAGTTTTTTTGGTTATTGAGTTTTAAAGGTTAAGGTTAATGTCGCAACGGGGTCCCTCAGGATCCCGTTTGTGTTTTGATACATTCCGAAATACTTGAATCTAGCTGCGGATAAGATTGATCACTAGTCTTATCATTATTTCTTTGTCATCAGGATTGCTTTGTGCTACGAGCAAAGCCAGCGCCACCAGCTCATTGTCATTTATTTTTAGTTCAAGTTATCTTTTAAACAGGTGTTTGTTTTTTCCAGGAACCAAACAAACTGGAAGGCGCCGATTCGTTTATTACCATCGGTGAAGGGGTGATTATTGATAACAAAGTACAGCAGGTGGGCGCCTGTTCTTCAATACTTTTATAAAGGTATTCGCCCCCGAAAGTCTGCACAACAGAATTTAGTAGGCTGTCAAAAGCCTTGTCTCTTTCATTGCCGAACAGCTTTGAGGCTTCTTTCTTGTTAACTAATTGCTTCTTCAGTTCTGTAATAGCTTTTACCGCTTCTTTGTATACAATTTCATACGTGATGTTTTCATTCAGCTTCGCATCCGGAAGACTGTTCTGTCGGACTGGTTTAATAAAATAAAACTCTGGGTATAGTTTGTAATATTTTCAAGTAGTCCTTTTGCTTCTGAGGCACTTAATTCTTTGGTATTTCCTGGCTGTTGAATAAGTTTTACCGCCTGCTCTAACTGGTGCATGTTTTGCAAAACTTGTTGTAGCCTTTTTTCATTCAGGGTGTAGCCTTTCACCAGATGGTCTTTTAGGCGCTGGGTAGGCCATTAACGGAACTGAGTGCCTCTCTTGGATTTAACACGATACCCCATTGAGATTATAACATCAAGGTTATAGCTATTAGTTGGTTTTGTAGAAAAATCGGAAATTCCGATTTTTCTCATAACTGTTTCTTTTAGAAGCTCTTTCTCCTTGAAAATGTTCAAAATATGTTCATTTATAGTAGCTCTTGACTTTTCAAATAAAAATGCCATTTGCTCAATAGTCAGCCAAACTGTGTCGTTTTCCAGCTGAACAGCAATTTCAATATTGTCATCCTGCGACTTGTAAATCTCTACCTGACTCATATTTAAAATTACTGAACTATGCGTTAAACCAAACTAGCAACTTGTTGCCATGATGAATAGCCAGAAAATCCCGGGGAGCTGGTTTTAATGTCTCTTCTCTTTGCAATCATCACAGCTTTGCTTAATCATAAAGACAGTATTGATTTCCCAAACAACCATTTTATTTTTAATATATCGCTGCTGCTGATCTCAACCCGGAATAAATAGTATACCTTTCTCTTACCGTCCTCTTCTCTGTCCCCTCCCGCATCCCCATCAAACTATTCTTGCCTACTTCGTCCCCTGGATATTTAACCAACACATCTATATAAAATGAAACAGTTCTTTTTATGCCTTGCTGCTACTTCTTTGATGATAGCCTGCAACAATGAGAAAAAAACAGACGAGGTCGTCGCGGAAACAAAAGCGGACAAACCAGTCGTTGCCTTGCCTTACACGGCCTCTTATTCCTCCTCCTTTGAACCGGGCAATCCCGAATACAGCGCTATGATCCTGCAGGGATCCTGGAAAGACTGGGAGCTTAATAAAATGGACAACATGAAAAGCTGGGTTGCTGACACCATATTGGTTTTTCACAGCGACAATGATGTTGTAAGGGGAGTTGACAGCCTGCAGGCAAGATGGATAAGAAACAGGTCAGGCTACACCTCGGTGATAGATACCGTTCACGCGGTGACCGCGATTTATAGCGCTGATAAAAAAGAAAACTGGGTATTGGTCTGGGCCAAGGAGATCAATGTTGATACCAAGGGTAAGAAAGATACCGTGGAACTAATGGAAACCTGGCGGATCAATAAAGATGGCAAAGCGGATATGCTGCTGCAGTATGACCGCCATGCGAGAAAAAAATAGTTTTTACAGCAGATGATAAAAAGGCTGCCTCTAAAAGAATGAATCTGCCGGTCCGCAGGACTCCTTTGAAGATAGACGGTAAGAAGCCATAAGCCGAAAATCAAAACTTACCGTCGGCAAAGATTCCTGAATTTACTTTTGAGACAGCTTCTTTTGCCTCAATTCTGTTAGCCATATGGCTGATCTTCTCCATTTTTCAGGCTATTACCTTAAAATAGCTATTTATTTATCAGGCTATAACCTTATATTTGTTTTTAAATTTAAGGTTATAGCCTTATGCTTAAGCCAAAAAAACATAAACTTCTAATCGGGCAGCTCGATAAAAAAATTCAACTTTTTAAAGGTGTTAAAGAGGTTGCTATTCCTGCTACAGGGTGGATAAATGCTATCAGAACTGCATTAAAAATGTCGTTACGGCAATTGGGAAACAGATTATCGATTACGCCCCAAAGCATGAAAGAAATAGAACAGCGGGAAAAGGATGGGTCTATCACTTTAAAAAATTTAAAGGAGGCCGGGAGAGCCTTAAACCTTCAATTGATCTATGGTTTTATTTCCAAAGAAGAATCGCTGGAACAAATGATTGAAAAAAGAGCTTACGAAATCGCGAAAGAAATTGTGATGCGAACGTCGCAGAGCATGAAGCTGGAAGAGCAGGAAAACTCCAAAGAGAGGATCGAAAAAGCCATCAAAGAAAGAGCCGAAGAAATTAAAAATGCAATGCCCGGTTATTTATGGGATTAGATCTTGATTATACCAGTGGAAAAACGCCTTTGGATGAAGAGGAGAAGGAAGGACTTCTTATAAAAAGCATCGGCACCCGGGGCGAGCTGGATGAATTTGAACAGCAGAATATTGAAAAGGCGATGCTATGGCTAAAATCAAAAAAACTCAAAGCAGAAGAAATACTATCAGAGAAATTTGTAAAGCAATTGCACAGCCGTATGTATGCGGGTGTTTGGAAATGGGCCGGCGAATTCCGCCGAACAGATAAGAATATTGGTATTGATAAAAATCAGATTTCCGTAGCCTTGAAACAATTGCTGGATGATGGCCAGTACTGGATCCAACATCATAGCTTCCCGGATGAAGAAATAGCGATCCGCCTTAAACACCGTATCGTTCAGATACATTGTTTTGCTAATGGGAACGGGCGGCACTCAAGATTATTGGCAGATATTATCATGGAGAAGATATTTCAACTTCCCTTATTTACCTGGGGTGCCGCTAATCTTGTAAAGGAAGGTGATCTGCGTACTGCTTATATCAACGCATTGAAAAAAGCGGATGCCGGCAGTTATGGCGACCTGCTGGCTTTTGCAAAATCCTAAGGAAAAAATTTTTTCCGCCGGGTGGTTGAAGGCTCAGATCAGACTGACTTGAAACGAATTATTGCATTAAATCTCCGGGTAAAAGCAGGATCAATATTGTTTTTCATATTAGTGGCCAAAATAGCGAGCCCACGGTACTCTTCCATTCGTTGCAGCAGGTAGGAGACTTCCCGGTTGGCATACCGGTCATGCGCATCTTTCACGTCTGTCCGTTTACCAAATAAAGCATCGGCTTCATCAAAAAACAATATCCAGTCCTTATCTTTCGCACTGGCAAATACCAGTTCAAGATTCTTTTCGGTTTCGCCGATATATTTTGACACAACCTGGGAAAGATCAATTTTATAGACTTCCTTATTTAGCTCTTTTCCGATCAAAGCTGCTGTGGATGTTTTTCCTGTACCGCTGGCACCATAAAATAACGCACGATACCCGGGCTTTATCTTTTTTCTTATGGTCCTCCCGATGTTAATTGCGGGAGATTGCTTAAGCCTGTTCTTTATCTCTTCTACCTGTGTAAGTGTTTTTTTATCCAGGACCAGTTCTTTCCATGATTTTTCCGTATCGAGTATGGCTAAATGAGGATAAATCATAATTAAAAGTAAGATTATTTTATTTTTTGGCGTGTCGGTACCGGCAAACGATGTCAGATAATCTTCAATGCCAAAAATGCGCCGCGAAGAATAACATTATAAACCCTTGGCTAAATGAAGTTGTTCAACGGCAGTTGATGGGTTTCTTATACCTGCGATTCCCTTTCCTGTTGACTTGCTCCCTGAATGCCGGCAAGCCATTTATTTTTTGACAACCATTGTAGTACAGACGTTTTGAATTTAGGCATCATTACATACATTTTCTTTTTTACCCATTTGGAAATGATCTCAAAAACAATAAAACCGATAACAAGGGAAACGATCAACTCAAGGTTGGCGTACGTTTTTTTTGCAAGCACGGTTTTATGGCTGGTAAGTCCCCACAAGTTTTTGATGCTGCGGGTAGCGAAGTAATGAGATACCAGTTTCGTGGAAGCCATACCAACCGCAAAGCCTATAAAATTGCCAAGAAAATTATTATACAGGTATTGTATAAATTTTTGAAAGATGCCGTTTTTCATAGAGGGGATTTGAGTAACTAAAAATAGGATTCAAAAGCCGGGAAAGCTAAGCGGAGTGATAAAATAACGGGTATATGATTGGCATAGCGAAGATCCCGCTGAAAATATTTTACGGGTCGTTGGTAAAATTACAGTGACCCTTTGCGCTTCTTACAAATTCCTTCCCGGTAATCTGTCTGTTTTGCTTTGAATACAAAATTTGCCTGCTGGTAATTGCGGCCAGAAAAGCAAGCTGGCATGTAAGATTTCATGACACAGTGTGAGCATCAGGGCTGCTTAATAATATGATCATATAAACAGACAACCGTTTTTTTGATTACCGCATTAAATCCATCAGTATATGCAGGGTCGCAGCCATTGGAGATGACAACGATACCAAACTTTTCTTTTGGATGAAAAAACATAGCACTGTAAAGTCCATACGCTGATCCGGT
>JANOCH010000258.1:0-2050 GCA_031412015.1 Chitinophagaceae bacterium | reverse complement strand
CAGCTCTTTGGAAAGTGCCAGACCGAGCCCCGTTCCTTTAAATGTACCTTCATTGCCCTGGTAAAAAAGGTCAAAAGCATGTTCAAGTGTTTCCTGGCTCATGCCAATGCCGGAATCTTCAATTGTAATGATGGCTTTTGGATCGCTTTCATTCCTGTTTACAGTTACCGTTATTGAGCCATGGTCATTGGTGAATTTAAAAGCGTTGGAAAGTATATTGAACAGTATCTTATCAAGCATATTCACATCAAACCATACTTTTAATTCCCTGTCTTTGGAATCAATCCGGAATGAAATGTTTTTTTTCCTGGCGGTTTCTGCAAAAGCATTGGTGATTTCTGTTACAAAATCTGTGATATTATTTTCGCTGGCCCTTATTTTCATTTTGACTTCTTCTATTTTTCTAAAATCCATTAACTGGTTTACCAGCCTTAAAAGCCTTATGGTATTCTTTTTTACCATTTCCAGTTGTGACTTAACAGAAAAATGAAGTTTCGGTGATGAAATTACTTCTTCCAACGGGCCCAGAATGAGCGTAAGGGGCGTACGTAACTCATGGGAGATATTGGTAAAGAAATTGAATTTGGCATCAGTGGCGGCTTTGGCTTTTTTCCCGAGTTCAATTAATTCATTACGCTGGCTTGAAATTTTATCATTTTGTATGGCAAGCCGGGCATTAATTTTTCTGTTTTCTCTTAAATAATAAAATAGCACCGCACCCATGATCAAGGCTAACCCAAGGGTAATTGAAATCGTAAGGATGATATTGGTTTGATTTTCAGTAATGATAATTTGCTCTTCTATCTTTCTCTGTCTTTTGTCAATATCCTGCTGCTGGGTGAGCATTTTGTCATTTTGCAGTTTCATGATCCTGACATTGGAGGAGTCGATAATACTGGTGGCTAACTGGGTTTCTTTATCGTAAGGCTTATGTTCTAATATTTTCAATGCGGTAATTATGGCCTCCTGGCCACCCGTCGGATACAATACTGTCGCGGCTAAGAATTTATTAGCTACCATACCCATTCCCAAACTGTCTATCGGAAGACCATCAACACCTATGATCTTTATTTTTTTATCTACACCTAGTTGTTTACATATTTTGTATGCATCTAAGGCAATGTAATCACTCTGGGCAAAAATCAGGTCGATGTTCTTTTCAGTAAGTAAAGTGCTCGTTAAATTATTTTTATAATCAGCAGCGTGATCGTCCAGTTTTTTCAGATACCTGATGCCCGGGTGCTGGGAAATGATATTCATAAACCCTTCATGCCTAGCTATAAAAGGTGATGCGTCAGATAGCCCCATCACTTCAATAAGATTCCCTTTTCCTTTTAGCAGTGATACGGCATACCTGCCGGCATTTTGACCTACTTCAAAATTTGATGCTCCGATAAAAGCAGTATATTTTTGGGAACTGATTTCCCTGTCTATCAAAACAACCGGGGTGCCGGATTCATATACTTTTTCCAGTACAGGAGTAAGCGGCTGCTTCTCATTAGGGGATACAATTAATAAATCGATTTGTTCATTTACCAGTTCATTGATCTGGTCAATTTGTTTTTTGCTGTTGCCTTCTGCCTCCTTGTATATGAATTCTACATTGTCATGAAAGGAAAGTTCCCTCTTCATTTCTGCAAGCATAGTCTTCCTCCATTCATCTTCCTGGCATTGTGAAAAACCGATCCTGAATTTTTTACCCTTTTGTTTAGGTGCTGAGCAGGAAACAACGAAAAGCAGTAATCCGGGAAATAGAAAGAAAAGAAGAAATTTTTTCAACTGATTTGTTTTTGCGAAGCAATTATTTACAAAAGGCATAGCAAACATGGAGGAAAGGTGAGGTATTTTTTTCAATCGGGGTTATAAAATCGTTTCAATTCTTTCAATCCCGTTCCTTTTAAGAAAACCCGCTGACCGGGGATTTGTTTGATTGATATTATTTTAGAAATAGTTGCTACAATTTTAGAAAAATTAGATTCATCACCTGGCTGCCTGAAAGTTTAATGACTGATAATTAATTATTTAAAAAAAAATTTAACAAAATACAATT
>JANOCH010000257.1:0-5808 GCA_031412015.1 Chitinophagaceae bacterium | reverse complement strand
GTCACCTGCTGTAAGTACGGCAAGCCTGGGAACAACCACTTATACATTTACACCGGACGCTAACCAGTGTGCTGCACCGGCAACATTGACCATTACTGTCACTGACCAGATCATTCCAGTCTTTGATGCAATTGCTGATGTTTGTTTGAACGCTGATGCTCCTGTGTTACCAACAACATCCAATAATGGAATAACGGGTACCTGGTCACCTGCTGTTTCTACTTCTGTTATCGGAACAATCACTTATACTTTTACACCAGACGATAACCAGTGTGCAGGACCGGCAACATTGACCATTACTGTCACTGACCAGATCATACCAACCTTTGATGCAATTGCTGATGTTTGTTTAAACGCAGACGCCCCTGTTTTACCAACAACATCTAATAATGGTATTACCGGTACCTGGTCTCCTGCTGTTTCTACTTCTTTTATCGGAACAACCACTTATACATTCACACCAGATGATAACCAGTGCGCAGGACCGGCAACATTAGATTTAGTAGTAACGCCACCGCCACCGGGTCCAATAGTAACTACAACGCCAGCAATTTGTAATACAACAAATGGTACAATAACCGTTAGTTTACCTGCGCCCGGAGATGGTATCAGCTACAGCATCAATGGTGTCGACTTCCAGGCCGGAAACGTTTTCACCGCTTTAGCTCCGGGTGGCTATACCATAACTGCAAAAAATGTCAATGGATGCATTTCTTCTGCTAATATTAACATCGACCAGGTTTCCAACCCATTCACTATCGGCCATACTGTTTCGAATGTAACCTGTGAAGCAACTAACGGCTCTATTAATCTTACCGTCGCCGGAAGTACAGCTCCCTATACCTACTCATGGACAGGTCCTGATAATTTCACTTCTTCCAACGAAGATCTTAGCGACATTGCTGCCGGTGTTTATATAGTGATCGTTGCAGATGCTTATGGCTGCACCCAAACACAATCCATCCAGGTAGACCAGGTTAATACTACGATTACACTTACCTCAATAGTAGAAAATACAACCTGCACCACTAACAATGGATCAATTGATCTTCAGATCAACGGCGGATTTGCCCCTTATACTTATCATTGGATCGGACCAAACAATTTCACGTCAACCAACCAGGATATCAGCGGACTTTCCTCAGGCAACTACACGGCAACGGTGACGGACGCCAACGGTTGCAGCAGCACCACCACGGCAACTATAAACCAGGTAAATAACACCATGACTTTAGACCTGGGGACTACCAATGCCATTTGTACTACCAACAATGGCACAATAAATCTGAGTGTGAATGCAGGAAATTCTCCTTATCAATATGCGTGGTCCGGACCTTCTGGCTTTGCAGCAGGTGATGAAGATTTGTCCAATCTTTCCGTTGGTATTTATAACGTTACCGTAACCGACGCAAATGGATGCACGGCAACCACAACAGCAACTATCACCCAGGCAGATCAAAGTCCCAAACTCGTTACTACTAATATTCAATCATGCTCTGCCGTCAATCTGACCGAGCCGTTCGTAACAACGGGTTCTGACGCGGGACTCACTTTATCTTATTGGCAGGATGTCAATGCCGCCAACCCTCTCGCGGATGCTACATCCGTTCTCACAGGAACTTATTATGTAAAGGGCACCAACCAATTTGGATGTTCCGCTATTAAGCCTGTCACCGTTATCATTGTCGCTTCACCCGCCTTCGTTATCACTAACCCGGCGGCAGTATGCGAACCCGCAACTGTCGATCTCACGTCACCAGATATTACCGCCGGAAGTGATCCTGGCCTTCAGTTTTCATACTGGACCGACGCGGCCACTACGGTTCCGCTTACAAATCCGCAAACTATCTCGGTTGGTGGCACCTATTATATCAAAGCATCATTTGTTGGAGGTTGCAGTTTTGTGAAATCTGCGGAAGTAACTGTTAATATCCACGATCGGGAAAAATCGGTTCGGTATCCAACGGTCAATACTTCACCTAATGTTTCATTACAATTAATTGCCCGCGAACCTGGATTAATAAATAATTATACCTGGAACCCTCCGATCGGACTTAATTCCTATAACAGGAAAGATCCTGTATTCCGCTATGATAGAAATACTGAATACACCATCAGGATAGATTACGGTAATGACTGCCCTGTCGTAGATACCGTACTTGTTTTGGTGACCGAGGATGGCCCGACTGGCTGCGTTTCGGGAATTTATGTTCCTAATGCCTGGTCGCCAAATAATGATGGGCATAATGATGCATTGTATCCAATTCCGGTATGTATCCGTGAATTAAAATATTTCCGTGTATTCAATCGCTGGGGACAACTGGTGTTCGAAACAAATATCCTTAACTATGGATGGGATGGAATATTTAAAGGACAGCCGCAAGTGAACGATGTTTACACCTGGACACTTGAAGCGCTTGGAGAAGATGGTAAATTCTATAAACGTGAAGGCAACTCAGTTCTATTACGATAAATTTTTTTTTATGAATATCCTTATACGCACCGCAGCAACGATAGGTTTCATCGTAATGACGATGCTTTTGCATGCCCAGGATCCAAGCTTTTCTCAATTTTTTTCCTCACCTCTAAACATCAATCCTGCCTTAACGGCAAATATTAATGCCGATTGGCGTCTAATCTCCAATTTCAGGGATCAATGGATCGGGCCAGCAAGTCCTTACGTGACAGGAACCGTATCTTACGATTCAAAAATTGTTCAGAACAAAGTTCCAAATGTCGAAAAAGAAGGTAATATCATGGGCATCGGTGGTATGCTGATGTTCGACAGAGCTATGAGCGGTGTCGTAAAAAGCACGTATGCCTCCTTAAACCTTTCCTATAATATCAAACTTTCCGAAACAGATTATTATAAAGAAAGGTTAGGAATAGGATTTGGTGCGATATACGGAATGAGAAATATGGATTTCAGCCGGATAGATTTTGAGGAACAATTTACAGGCCATGGATTTAACAGGAATCTTCCTACCGGCGAATCTGCCTTGTCAAATATGAAACCTTATGTTTCTGCGAGTGCCGGTCTTACCTATAGCGCCAGTACGGAAAAAACCAATTTTGATATCGGTGTCGCAGCCTTTCACTTAAATAAGCCAAGGCAAACCTTTTTAAAAGACGAACAAGAGTTCTTACCCATTAGAAAAGTCGCCCATGCCAACTTTGAAACATTTGTAAATGAGCGGGCGGTATTTAACACCAATGCCATTTACCAGTATCAAAAAGGCGCCAACTATTTTTCGGTCGGTGGAGCAATGGGCTATTACCTGGGTAATAATCTTGAATCAATGGTGACAGCAGGATTATGGTATTGGTCTAAGAATGCAGTAATCCCCTATGTTAGTTTAACGCACAAAGATTTTCAATTTGGCGTAAGCTATGATATTACAACCTCAAAGCTTAACCAGGCTTCAAGGAAACCCAGCAGTTGGGAAGTTTCAATAATCTTGCGGGGATCAAAAAAACCTTCTGGTGTTATTCCTTGTCCATGGAAATGACCAACACTGCAACACTAGAATAATTATTAGACTATAGCCTGGGTGGAGATAACCACGATGATTTGGAAGAATCAAAGGATTGACTATGTAAATTCACAACTTTAAAGAAAATCAGTAACGATATCCGGTTGCTGGTAATTCTTTTTCGCATGACCATATAGTCGACAACAATCCAATTCACCAGCATTTTCTTACCTGCATACGTGACCTTTCCCCTGGAAGAAACGCAAACGATCACCGCCGCATGCTGTGGTGAAAGTGTTATTGAAGCAGAAGATGAAATATTACGGGCTATAAGAATGCAGGAAACGGTACTATACGAATCAACTGTCTTCCCCTTCTCAATTGTTATTGAAACAGTTTTTCCAACTTCATAAGGATTATAATATAAAAACGAAGGATACGCACTATCATCAATGCGATTTCGCTATCTTGTCATCACAACTCATCCTTCAATGCCCGATCGTCATAAACTGGCAATATTAAATTCTATCAGCATTAGCGCAACACCTGGCATCCCCGCCCGTTTTAGCTTTAATTCGCTAAGTAAAAGCGTAGGACTTTCCAAGCAGGAATTGGATACTTTACTCCTTGAATTAAACAAACAACGCTTCATTTCACAGTATGCGAAAAAGGGAGTAGATAGTTTTACGGTTGTGATAAATCAAAAAGGACTTGATGCTGTACTGGATGAATCTTTTATCTGAAGCTTACCTGGTCATAGTTTGGCAATCCGGTGCGATGTCTCCGGAAAAAACAATTACTAAAGAAAATAAAAATCCTGTGTATGAAGCTCAATTAGCTATTCGGCTGATATTAGTGT
Source organism: Chitinophagaceae bacterium (assembly GCA_031412015.1). Lineage (GTDB taxonomy): Bacteria > Bacteroidota > Bacteroidia > Chitinophagales > Chitinophagaceae > Terrimonas_B. Next base: position 1,476 of record JANOCH010000257.1, on the reverse strand, counting down.
AATGAAAAGGGACAACGCAAATTTAAACTTGCGTTGTCCCTTTTTGGTGGAGCTGAGGGGCGAGTTGTCGAACTCATTCCTCGTTGATCTTGAATCATTTTCAAAAGAGAAAAAGGACTGAAAGTGCCTTTTCTCAATATTTTAATATTCGGTCGGGGCTAAAGATTAGTTGACAATGGTCGATGTTATTAGAGCGGGATTGAAATTTCGGTAGCCGGGATATTGTTAATAGTAGCAGGTGTTTACCTGGTAATAAAAAAATGGAATTGCTGTTTTATATTCCTGTCAAAATTAATTTGTATGTTTCCTATTTAAGGTTTTAGTTCAAGCTTTTAAAAAGGCAGTTATGTTTATTACAGCCTCTTGATATAAATTTCCTTATACTCTACTTTCATTTTTGGCATTACATGCACCTGCATACCTAACAGTCCTGATGATTTTCCCTTGACACTATCTTCTTCGATAGCTTCACTCATTAAAACACCGTTGATATAATGCTGCATTTTATTTCCTTTCGCGATAATATGAATTTCGTTCCACTCGCTTTTTATTAAACCTTTTAAAGACTCAGAACTGCCCAAACCTGTAGAGTCGGTTATGAATGGCTTTTGATTGGTTCTTAGTATAACTTTTTGCCCGCGCATGGCTAAAAAACCGCGACCACGCTCTTCGTAATTCTGACCAGTATATCGATTGGCACCGTCGATATCAGCCTGGTAACCCTTTAAACCATAAGGGACGTCCTTCACTGCTTCGCTACGATACTGAACACCGCTATTTCCTTCGGGACTAATTCTGTACTGTGCTTTGAATTCAAAATCGGCTGGCTCCCCGCCTTTCCAGATCAAAAAGGTATTTGTTTTGATTGTTTGCCCAGGCAACACTTGCCCAACAGCCACACCATCATCAATTTTCCAGAAAGCAGTATCTGCTTCCCATCCTTTGAATGATTTGCCATCAAATATTTTTACAAATTTTCTTTTTTCGGTTTGACTGCAGGCAGGCTGAAAACCCACAGCTAATAAACTTACCAATACTGCAACTCCGGAAATAAATCGATTTTCTTTTTCCATTTTTAATTATTTATAATGATGATCACTATGCGTAATGTTTAATAGGGTTTATTGAATACTATAAGACACGCCTGTTTCTTTCCAGGCTTTTGACATCGCAGAATCAATCACGGCTTCGCAAACTTTTTGTGTTTCCAATGCATCTTTAAATGTTGGTCTGCAGGCTCCACTGGTTTCCAGGCTTTTTAAAAAATCCGCTACCTGGTGAATAAACGAATGCTCGTAGCCTATTCCCAATCCTGGTACCCACCATTTATCCATATAAGGTTGATCGCCATCTGTAACATGTATAGATCTCCATCCACGAACCGTTGAATCATCTGCATTATCAAAAAATTCGAGACGGTTCAGATCGTGAAGGTCCCAACGGATAGAAGCATTCGCGCCGTTGATTTCAAAGGTG
>JANOCH010000256.1:0-7775 GCA_031412015.1 Chitinophagaceae bacterium | reverse complement strand
TATTTGAAAAAAACAGGTGTATATGCTTCGTATGCTTATACAGTCTGTGCGGGCACGAGGAGTGCTGCGGAAAATGGCGGTTCGCCAAAATGGTTTTGGACCGGAGGTCTTCAATTCGGAGTAGCGCAAACAAGGATCGATTATGATAAACTGATCTTTGCTGATGAATTAGATATAAGAGGAGTAATTCCCGGTTCAGTCTCCTCTGCCGACCCTCCCATTAATAATGGTAAACTATTTCCTGATTTTGCAGCAGGGATGTTCTTTAATTATAGCCTTACAGAAAACAGCAGGCTACTGGCCGGATTCAGCGGTCATCATATCAACCGTCCTGATGAATCTCTTACTTCTACTTCAGATAGTGTCCGAAGCCAGTTACCGGTAAGATGGAGTGGTAATCTCATGTATAGTTACACCAACCCCGAGCAAACCTGGTCATATAGTCTTGCCTTTCTCGGATATCGCCAGGCTAACAACAGCAGTTATCAAACGGGTATTGAGATCACTCAAAACCAGCTCGATGTCAGCCTTGGTGTTTGGTACAGGGGAAGTGTCAATTTCAGGGATATGAACACCGTGGCCATCACCCTGGCCTTTAATTTATCCGGAAAAGAGAATGGAAAAAATAAATTGAGGGTGGGTATCGGGCATGATGCCCAGGTAGGAAATAATAGTTATTCCTATACTGCCGGCAGTTCGGAGGTTGGATTAGTATGGGACCAAAACACTTATGACAAGAGTGGCGATAACCCTTGTAAACCAAGGATTAGCAGCTCAAGCGCCTGCCCAATAAGGTTTTGATGAACTAAGTAATTGGTCCTGGTTTGTGAAAAGAGTGTTGGTAATTTATAGGGTCAAAAACTGTTTCGAAAGGGAAAATAAACTAATAAATACAAATTTTATTTCCCCAAAACATTTGATTTATATAATTCATTTTATATTTTGTGCGACAGCCCCTCTTGGCTAGACCCAATACCTAGGATTGCCCGACCGGGTAAACCTGTTTTTCAAGAAAACGAAAAAAATGTATCAGAACTGTAAACTACGCATGCCCGTGCTATGCGTTATCGTATTACTGCTGATTGGGTTTGTAGGCAATGCGCAGATTATTGCCGGCATAAAAGCCAACGGGAGAGTCTTAAAAAACGGCGATACTATTAATGTATGTCGCGGCGGTGGTATTACTTATCAAAGTACCGCACAGGGATCAGTTAATATTAACTGGCAGTTCAATAGCGGTCTTCCCTCAAGCCGGGCAGGGATTGGTCCTTTCAGCATTTTTTATAACACAGTTGGCTATGATACAACTTTTCAATTTGTAGGAACCGGCGTTTTTACTGATTCCATGTACGTGATAGTAAACGTATCAGATGTAAAACCCAAAGCTGGTTTCGGCTTCAGTCCGGATAATGTTTGTGGTAACGAGAACATACAGTTCACCAACACATCGGCAATTGGAGAGCCATTAAAATATCGTTGGAACTTTGGCGATGGCAGCACCAGTACCGAAATGGATCCATCGCACCAGTTTCTATCTGCGGTTGGAATGCCCGGAACACAACCCTTCCCGGTAAAATTGGTCGTGAGTAACATAAATGGTTGCGCAGATTCTATCACCAGGCCGGTAATCATTCGAAAGGTCCCGGATGCTGGCATCGGGAACGCAGATCCAACCGTGATCTTTGAACCATTTAATGGTAATCCGACTTTTAAGAAGTGCAATAATATTCCCTCGTATACATTCAAGTTCACCAACCTGTCTACTACCATTGCCAATAATGATTCCTACACTATCAATTGGGGTGACGGGTCTCCCGATACAACTTTTACAACATGGGCCACTCAAGATATAATTGCTCATAATTTCAAAATTGGCGGCAACACGGTAACGGTTAGTGTAACCGGAAAGGATGGATGTATCGGGATAAAAAAATACATTGTTTTTCTTGGAACGGTTCCTGCCGGTGGTCTTGCGAGCCTGGGTAATACGGATATCTGTTCTTCGGATTCATTGCGTTTCGCTATTACCAATATTGCGAATAACCCGCCAGGAACCTCTTATTCATTTTTCATAAATGATGGTTCAGCAACTCAAACTTTTGGACACCCGCCACTGTCCATCGTAGGGCATTTTTTCAATTTCGGTTCCTGTGGTTTTTCAAGTAATAACGGAATACAAACTTATAACAATGCATTCGGTGCTTATTTGACTATTGAAAATCCCTGCGGATCAAATAGCGCATCTGTAGTTCCCATTTATGTATCGGGAAAACCAAGACCCAGCATCTCTGTTGCTTCACCGGTGATCTGTGTCAATACGAATGTAACTATTCAAAACACATCTGCCTTTGGAAGCATTATTACACCCGGACCTAATTTTTCATCCACTTGTGAAGAACGTGGAAAAAAAGTATGGGAAATTTTTCCTTCGACCGGGTATATTCTCAATTCGGGCAACCCCGGATCGATAAACGGAAATGTCGCCAACGGCGCTGGCTGGACAGACGGAAGTAATGCATTGAATGTTCGGTTTACAGAGACAGGTATATACACGATCAAAATTTATATCAGCAACGATCGCTGCGGAATAGACAGTACGTTTAGTACTATTTGTGTGCGTACCATTCCTGTCGCTTCATTTACAATGAGTCAGAAAACAAGTTGCGGACCAGTGAAGGTTGACATGAATAATACTTCTCCCGTGGGCGGTTGCCAGGGTGACGAATACAGGTGGACGGTAAACTATAGCGACCCTGAAGGATGTGCACCTGCAGATGGAACGGCTTATTCGTATGCGACAGGCAGCAGTTTTATTTCCAAATCTCCATCGTTGATGTTTAATAAACCGGGCAGTTATGCGATTCGATTATCAGTTCGTGGAGTTACATCAAGCTGTGCCACCGTTATTGCGTCGGATACGTTTTATGTAAAAGGTCCGCCGAGAGCAGTTGTGCCGGAGATCAACACTATTTGTGCCAGCAGTAGCATCAATCCAACGACGGCTATTGCCAATTGTTATTCTTCCGGACCCCTGGGTTATCAGTGGCAGTTCACCAATGGAACACCGGCTATATCCACAGACTCAATACCCGGCGCCATTTCCTATTCTGACATAGGTACTCACACTATACGTCTAATCGTAACAGACAGCAGTTGCATGTTGACCGACACGGTGAATACTACCGTGAATATAATACCGCTACCCGAAGTAGTCGCTGGAAACGATACGACGGTCTGCAGCGGTCAACCGGTTTTATTGGGTACTCCAACCGATGGCCTGGGACAATTTATTTATCAATGGAGCCCGGCAGAAGGACTAAGCGATCCTGCTATTGCCAGGCCAACAGCTTTATTGAATTATACAGGCCCTGCGAATGATACAACTTATAAGTTTTATGTTTCAGCATCATTGGGAGCTAGTTGCAGTAAAATAGATTCGGTAAGCATCACGGTAAAAAGAAGTCCTGTTGTTACTATCAGCCCGGCCTCGCCTAAAATATGTATTAATAGCAGTACTCAGTTAGAGGCACAGGGAGCTGATAATTATTTGTGGAGCCCCGCGGAAACATTAAATATCGCCACTACTCCATCCGTAATAGCCATTCCGGGAGTAACCACTACTTATACGGTTGTGGGTACATTAGAAAATGGATGCTCTTCTGAGCAAACGGTTACTGTTACGGTTGCTTCTGAAACCAAGGCCGAATTCCTTGCGCCGGAAACAGTGAAGTGTTCGCCATTAGATATTAAAACGCTGATAACGCCTGTTCCATTCCCTTCGGGAAATGAAACATACAATTGGTATGCTGATGATGAACTGATCGGTTCAAACACTACAGGACAAGTTCCTTCATATATTATAACACAACCGGGACGTGAGGTAATGATCAAATTAGTTACGCTGAGTGATGCAGGTTGTTCCGCAGATAGCATGCAAAAAACATTCGTTGCTATTCCTGCTGTCACGGCAGCTTTCACCAAAGACAAGGATAGCTCTTGTGCGCCGCTGCCAGTTACTTTCACCAATACATCTACGATGCCAGCCGGCGCCGAATTCATTTGGGATTTTGGAAATGGTCAAAGTTCTAAAGAGATCCAACCCGGCATGATCATTTATGCTGCAAGTCCATTATTTAGTGATACTGTTTACCGCGTTGTATTGAAAGCATTCAATGGTTGCGACACCAGCTACTTCAGGGATAGTGTTAAAGTTTACGCAGAAGCGAAAGCGAAGTTTGCCGTTGATACCACCCGGGGTTGTTCTCCTTTTACTTTTTCTATCATTAATAATTCTCTGGGTGATAACAAATCCTATTACTGGGATTTTGGCGATGGTCAAACAGATACTACTCATTCTTTGGGCAGTCCCTTTGATCATACTTATTTTACTGGAACCATACAAACCTTTACAATACGGCTTATAGCAGAGAACAGGTGTACACGTGATACACAACTGTTGAATATCGTTGTGTCGCCCAATACCATAAAACCATTCGTTGAGGCCAATGGAGACCAGTTGGCCGGTTGCGCACCGCATGCTGTCACATTTACCAACAGTTCGGTAGGCGCATCAGAACTGAGTTGGAATTTTGGTGATAATAGTCCGTTGGTTATCATACCCAACAGCCAGGGCAGCATTACTCACCAGTATGCTAACGCAGGAAATTATAAAGTCATTATCAGGTTAAGAAACGATTGCTCGGATACAACGATTGAAAGAACCGTGCTTGTATACGATGCGCCGGTCGCTAAATTCGATCTTACGACTTTACAGGTTTGCACGGCACAGCCGGTAACAGTGACGAATCAATCAGTGAATGGAAATGCATACCAATGGTTTTGGGGCGATGGAGGGTCGTCCTCTTTTACTAATGGCCAACATACTTATAATGCGGCCGGAACTTATAATGTAATGCTGGTTGCGCAAAGGGTTCATTCAGCAGGATTTGTTTGCTCTGATACGCTTGTAAAACAAGTACTCATCAAAGACAAAATTCCCGCAGCAATAAAAGTGGAGCCGGGCAAAGCCTGTTTGCCTTATACTTTAAAAGTAAATGCTGAAAATATCGCAGGAGCCGCACTTGTTGAATGGACCATTTATGACAGCAGTACTACGCAAGGTAAGTTCCGGGTGGATGGAACATCGGCCACTCATGTATATAATGTTGCCGGATCTTATTCAGTGCGGTTAGTAGTGCATACTGCAACCGGCTGTACAGATACTGCTACCTATAAATTCAATGTTTACAATACACCACGGGCGGTATTTGAACCAAAAATGATCAGCACCTGTGAGCATGATACGACTGTTATTTTCACCGCCATAACAAGTCACACCGGAAATAACCCTATATCATACAAATGGTTTATTAATGATCAGATCGAAGGCACTTCGAATCCATTCAACTATCGCTTCCAGGCTCCATTGGGAAATGCATTGCCTGAGGAGTTTAGTGTAAGAGTAGTTGCACAAAATGTAGCGGAATGCGGTGATACATCAGCAGCGGCCAAAGTGGTCATACAGCCATTACCCATACCGTCTATACAAGTCAGCCCATTGGTAGTGTTGCAGCAACCGGACTATGAGTTTACGTTCAAGGACATCGCTCCTACCAATCCGCAGAAAACATACCTCTGGGATATGGGAGATCGTTCACTCCAAACACGAAGCGGTCAGCAGGTAACTTATGAATATGGAGATACAGGCACCTATAAGGTGAAGTTATTTGTAACCGATTTTTCAACCGGGTGTAAAGCAATGGACTCTGTTTCGGTTTCTATTCTTCATGTTCCCGGTTATTTGCAGGTGCCCAATGCCATGTGTCTTGGATGCAGCAATTACAGCCTGAGACAGTTTTTGCCACTGGGTAAAGGATTAAAGAAATACAGGTTAAGAATTTATACAACCTGGGGACAAAAAATATTTGAAACCTCCAGCCTGAATGCCGATGGTTCGCCCAATGTAGCCTGGGATGGAATTTTTAACGGAAAATCAATGCAACAAGATGTTTATACCTGGGAGATCGAAGCCATTTACACCAACGAAACAGAGTGGAAAGGAATGATATACCCCGGAAACAGCAAACCATTAAAAACCGGCTTCATCACAATTATTAAATAAACGGACATGAAAAAAATAGTTCAACCCATGGTTTTAAAACAGAGCATCATTACTGTGATTGCGGTTTGTTTTATACAATTCTCTGCCAATGCACAGGATCCCGTTTATTCACAACCATTTTTATCCCCTATAAATTTGAATCCTGCGGCAACCGGCGCCGGCGAATATGATCTTCGTGTCAGTGCCATTTATCGCAGGCATTGGTGGACGATGCCTTCGCAAATGAACTACCAGTCTTTCTCTGTCGATAAATTTATTCCAAGTATAAGTAGTGGTTTGGGATTGTTAGTTAACCGGTCCAATGAAGGCTATTTAAAGAAGACCGGCTTTTATGCATCCTATGCCTATACCGTTTGTGCCGGTACCGCCAGTGCAGCCGATAATGGAGGCATGCCCAGGTGGTTTTGGACAGGAGGTCTGCAGTTTGGTGTAGCACAAACCCGGATTGACTATAATAAATTAGTTTTTGCGGATGAGATAAATACTGGTGGCGTTATTCCCGGCTCTTCCTCCTCCGCTGATCCGGCAATCAACAGCGGAAAACTATTTCCTGATTTTTCTGCGGGCACCTTTTTTAATTATAACCTTACTGAGAATAGTCGTTTGCTTGCGGGCTTTAGCGCCCATCATATTAACAGGCCCGATGAATCACTTACAGGGACCGGGGACACTGTCAGAAGCCAATTGCCTGTTCGGTGGGGTGGAAATTTAATGTACACCTACACAAACCCTGAACAAACATGGTCATATAGTCTTGCCATGATCGGGTATAGGCAGGGACAAAATAATAGTTACCAGGCCGGCTTGGAAGTAACACAAAATCAGCTTGACATCAGCCTGGGTTTATGGTATCGCGGCAGCGTTAACTTCAGGGACATGAACACGATTGCATTGACGGTTTCGTTGAATTTATCCGGCAGAGACAATGCCAGAGATAAAGTAAGAGTGGGCCTGGGGCACGATGCGCAGATAGGAAACAACAACTATTCTTATACCGCTGGTAGTTCAGAGGTCGGTGTTGTATGGGATCATAATACCTATGATCAGAGTGGCGACAATCCCTGCAAACCAAAGATCAGTAGCAAGAGTGCATGCCCGATCAGGCTATAACAGCGTCTGACCTCTCTTCTTACATCTGATTACATCTTCAGTCAGTAAGATATTATAAAATAACGGCTGTCGCTTCTATTTCTATCAAATACTCACGGGCGATCAACCCCTTCACTTCTATCATGGAGGTACAGGGCCGTATATCTTTGAAGAATTCACCATGGGCTTTGCCGTATTCTTCCCAACGACTAATGTCTGTTACAAACATTCTTGTTCTAACCACATCGCCTAACGACGCTCCAGCACTTTGTAATACTTTTTCAATTTTTTCAATGATAAATTTGGTTTGCGCATAAGCATCATCATCTCCCACCAGCGCATTATTTTCATCCACGGCCACTGTCCCGGTTACTTCAATGATGTTATCGATCTTTACGGCGCGGCTGTAGCCGACAATTTCTTCCCATTTGGCGCCGGAAGAATAATTTGTTCTTTGCATAGTCTAAGAGATTAAAAGAGGAAAGGAGAAAAAGAGTCTGTCTGAAACTTCTTCAAAGTTATTAAGAGGGTGGCTCCCGGAGTCTAATTCTCTTTTACTCTTTAT
>JANOCH010000255.1:0-5805 GCA_031412015.1 Chitinophagaceae bacterium | reverse complement strand
AGACCGCACGGGCGATACTTAGTCGCTGCCTTTGGCCCCCGGACAATCTCAATCCCCTGTCGCCGATATTGGTTTGGTACCCATCTTCGGTTTGCATAATGAAATCATGGGCGTTGGCGATCTTCGCGGCATTGATCACATCTTCAGGGGTCGCATCAGGGCGACCCAACGCGATATTATTAAAAATGGTATCGTTGAATAAAATTATCTCCTGCGTCACAAAACTCATCTGGCTGCGTAACGATTCCATCGAATAGTCTCTTACACTTTTTCCATCTATTAATACCTCTCCTACCGTAGCATCATAAAACCGTGGAATCAGGTCGGCGATAGTTGATTTACCAACACCTGACGGCCCTACCAACGCAACGGTCCTGCCTTTTTCTATTATAAGGTCTATATTTTCTAACACCTTTTTCTCATTATAGGCAAAAGATACATTCCTGAATTCTATCTTGTCTTCAAAAGAAGTAAGCTTTATAGCATTGGGTTTATCCTGTATATCGATGGGCTTATCCAAAATTTCAAGAATACGTTCCCCGGATGCTTGCCCCAACTGTATATTGGACAGCGCTACTACAATAGCCTTAGCTGGTCTTATCACCTGTGAAAAGATAGCAACGAACGCTATAAAAGAACTTGCCTGTAATCCATTGCTCTGGCTAAGTACCAAACCACCTCCATAAACCAGTATACATGCCACTACAAATACCCCGGCTGCTTCAGAAAAGGCAGGGGCTAATTCTCTCTTTCGAAAACTAGCCAGGCTTGCCTTGCGATAAAAATCATTTTCCTGGCTAAACCTTTTCAATACGAAATCAGTAGCATTAAAAGACCTGATGATCCGCATTCCCAATAGTGTCTCATCGATTATGGTCAGCAATCTTCCCAAAGAAGCCTGCACATCTTTAGCTTCCCTTCTTAATTTTTTTGTTACTGAGGCGATGGCCACCGCTGAAACAGGAATGATCAATAAGGTAAACAATGTGAGCTTTGCTGAAATGGCAAACAAGGCTATGAAATAACCGATCATTACATACGGCTCTTTAAAAAGTACTTCCAATGAACTGGCCGCCGCTCCCTCAATGCCATGCACATCGCTATTCAGTCGTGATATCAGGTCACCTTTATGTTCTTTTGTAAAATACCCTAAATGCAGGCGGTTTATCTTCTCAAACAAGGCCTCTCTTAGTCTTTTTACAAGCAAGGTTCTTGCATTTATCAGGCAACGTTGTGCGAAATACCTGAATACATTCGTCATGATAACGGCCACTACGATCATTCCGGCTAAAAAATACAAGGCATAGGCGGGATTATGCGTTTTAAAATAATAGATCAGGTAGTAAAAATAATCTTTGAAAAAGCCCAAGGAAAATGAAAAATCCGGGGCCGTCGCGTATTTAGCAGATTCGACTGCGCTAACAGGATCGAACAGGTAGTTCAGCAAAGGAATGATAAGAGCGAACTGAAAAACACTAAAAAAAATACCTGCCAATGTAAAAGCAAAGAAAGGCACTATAAATTTATTATAGGGCCTGGCATAACCAAGGAGGCGGCGATATATTTTCATTCTGCTTTTTTAAATATCCAGGATATTGTTGAAACTAAAATATTTAATAAAGTGATCGGTATAGATTGATATATTCTCCCGCCGCCTTATTCCAGCAGAAGGTCTCGCTGTGTTCACGAATGGCGTGTTCCATATGTTGCGTCTCATATTGCTGCATACCGTTGACAAAAACTTTCTGCATATTCCTTGCATTAAAATCGCGGAAATAAAAAGCCACGTCTTTGCCAATCTCCGGAAGTGCCGTCCGGTCTGAAAGGAAAACAGGTTTCCCCACCGACATAGCTTCTGTTACGGGCAATCCAAAACCCTCTGCAATGGAAGGATGAACAAAAGCAGTACAATTTTTATAATACCATGATTTTTCAGATTCTGATATTGCTCCCAGCATTCGCAAATTGTCCTCAATATGAAGTTGTCGGGCAGACTTATGAATAAACTGCAAATAATCCTTGTCATCCGGTCGTCCTGCAATTAATAATTCCATGTGCTGATTCTGTTCCAGTAACGGCAAAAGAACATGAAAATTTTTCTTTCTGCAGATAACCCCCAATGAAAACAAGAAAGGCCTGTCCGGTTTATACGAATTGTTGTCTAACCCCGGCTTTTTGAGCGTATTCGTTCCGTTGAGAATAACATGTACAGGTTTGTTTCCTGTCTTGCAATGTGTCAGTACATCTTTGCGGCAAAACTCCGAGATACAAACAATGGCGTCGCAGCGATCAATATTGTCTTGCAGGTGCCGGAGGTATTTTAAACGTTTTGATTCCGTTTTCTTTTCATACAGGAAGTTAAGATCGTGGATGGTCAGGACCACTTTTATCTTCCGGTTTCTCCGCGGAACATAATGGGAGCTTTGGTAAGTGCAATGCCATATGCTAAATCCATTTAATGATGGCATGTAAAATTTTCTTAAAGAATGCTGGCGGATATGTGAACTATTTGGTCCAAACACATACTCCACAGTCTCTGGTGAAAAAAAAGTTAATTCTTCTGTTGATGCATCCAGGTTTTTTTGAAGATGTAACCCAAGATTAAGACAGTAATGATAAAGACCTGTACTGGCGTACTTCATTCGTTCACAATCAAACACGATTTTTTCCATAGTAAGTTTAAACTATTAGTTTTAAATATATAATGGTGGGGAATATCTCCGGCAGGCTATGCCTTTACAACAGGCAAAAGTCATACCTTATTCTTTTCTCATGTGGGTATTCGTGTTGACAACCACATTTTAGCTACCGTTGCACTACAAAAAATTTAGGCAATAATTTTCTTTTAACGCCTACTTGAAAATGAAAATGGCAAGATATATGCAAGTTTTTACGTTCAATCAAAAAAATGATGGAGATTATCCTGGACTGTGATCTCATGCGCCATCCTAATTCCGGATTATATCACTATTGTCTTAATTTGGGAAACTATGTACAAAGATCTTTAGAAGAGAAGGGCGACGTAAAAATGGGGTACTATATACCCGTTTCTGAAAAGAATTCCTTTGAAAAAAAAGAGAACATCGTCATTGAAAAAAAGTTTCATGGATTTTTTCAGCCCTTCCTCTGGAACTGTCGTGTATGGCATGCTCCTTTTCAATCGGGCCGGATGATCCCGGACAAGAGAAAACACAAAAATGTAAAAGTGTTGTTAACCATCCATGACCTCAATCCGTTACACGAAGGAAAACCACTGGCTGAACAAGAAAAAAGCATAGCACATACACAGCACCTTATTAATAAAAGTGATGCTATCGTATGCATCTCGGAATTTTGCAAGAGCGATGTACTAAAACATTGCGACGTAAAAAACAAACCCGTTTACGTTATTCATAATGGAACCCATAAAGTCCATAGTCCTTTCTTATCGGACTCTTCTTATAAACCTCGACGGCCTTTTCTTTTTGGAATGGGTTATGTGAACCGGAAGAAAAACTACCACGTGTTGTTATCACTGGTGAAAAATACAGATGTGGAACTGGTTATAGCCGGACGGCTTGATGAAAATGATTATGTAGAATCAATTAAAACGGAAGCCGAAAATATGGGTATTGCGGACAGGGTATTTTTGCCGGGCCCGGTTACAGAAGGTGAAAAAGCCTGGTACCTGAATAATTGCACTGCTTTTGTTCACCCTTCACTGGCGGAAGGCTTTGGGGCTCCCGTAGTAGAAGCCATGCAATTTGGAAAGCCGCTATTTTTATCCGATAAAACGTCGTTACCGGAAATTGGCGGCGATGTCGCCTTTTATTTTTCTTCTTTTGATGAAACGCATATGCAGCAGGTTTTCAGACAGGGAATGCAACGTTATATAAAGGATGACATGTCAGGCTCAGTTATTAACCGAAGCAAAGCTTTTGACTGGGAAAAGAATGCAGAGAAATATATTGAAGTTTATCAAACTCTTTTATGAGCATGTTTAATGATAACGATTTAGTACAAGCCAAACAAAGAATATGGAATACTTCATTGCTGTATGATAATGGCAAAAGAAAATCTGAGCTATGTAAAGCAAAGGACTGGCAAATGGATTGGTTCAAAAGATGGGTGAAGGAATTAAACGAGCCCGCCCGTTATCACCGGAAGCAATGGGAATTTATTTTTGTGATGCAGGCATTGTGGGAAAGAGGCTGTATCGTTAAAGGTAAAAAAGGGCTGGTATTTGCGGTGGGCACGGAACCAGGACCATCTATTTTTGCAAATTACGGTTGTGATATTTTAGCTACCGATATTTTTCCTGAAGAAGGTAAAGAAAAAGGATGGACGAACGGTGACCAGTTGTGCTTTGGCATCGATTCTCTTAATAAGCGGGGCTTAACAGACAGGGAAACATTGGAGAAACATGTGCAGTACAGGGCTGTCGACATGAATGATATTCCTAAAGATCTGAAAGGGTTTGATTTTAACTGGTCAAGCTGCTCTTTCGAACACCTCGGGAGCATTAAAAAAGGATTAAGTTTTTTAAAAAACCAGTTGAAGACACTGAAACCCGGTGGTTGGGCGGTTCATACCACCGAGTTTAACATTTCCTCCAATGACCAGACGCTGGACAACTGCGATACCGTAGTATTCAGGAGAAGGGATCTTGATAATTTAGCTAAAGAATTAAGAAGGATGGGTCACTTTGTAGAAGAGTTGGATTACTCACTGGGTGGGCTGCCGGAAGATTTTAATATAGATGTTTTCCCACACAACGAAAAAGTTCACCTTAAGCTGCAGTTAAATGAATACGTCGTGACCTCTATCGGTCTTATCATTCAAAAACGAAAATCTTTCTTTTAAAAATCACCTTACCGAAAATATGTTCATCGCACCTGCCTATTTTATTTCAAGATGCGTAATTTAGAAACGTACTTCTGGCAGGCTCCGTACTATTCTCTGATGGCTCGGTAAAATCTTAATGAATGGGAAAAATAAACCGCTTCGATCTTAGTCGTATTATCGCAAAATTTAAAACACCTGTATTTTTTGAAACCGGCACTTTCCGTGGTGATGGTATAGACTATGCTTTGCAATCACCTTTTGAAAAAATAATTTCTATCGAAATCGTTCCGGATCTCGCCGAAAAAGCAAAAAAAAGATTTGCCGGCAATGAGAAAGTAAAAATTATTCAAGGTGAAAGTTCCCTGGTGATGCAAGAAGAATTGCCTGAATTACCGGACAATTGTATTTTTTGGCTGGATGCCCACTTCCCGGGCGCTGATGCAGGGATGAAAGAGTATAATGCGGATATCGATGAATCAATAAGATTGCCATTAGTTATCGAGTCATCCGTAATAAGGCGGTTACGAAAAGGGTTTAAGGATGTCATAATAATGGACGACCTGAGAATATATGAAGACGGCCCTTATCAAAATGGCAATGTACCTGTTGATGCTCTTCCTAAACAAAATCGCAATATTGATTTTGTCACGCAAAATTTTAACAAGAGTCACCATATTTATAAACTTTACCAGGAAGAAGGCTATATATTATTATTACCGAAACAGAGCAACTGGCTTTGGAACCTTATAAGGTTATTTACACAGGCTAAACCCAAACCAACCAGCTATTTGAAAAATGAGCTATCCTGAAATACTATTCGTAGTTTATTGGAATATGGCTTAAATAATCACTAAATTCAGGTCTCTTTAAAAACATGATTGTTATGTTTTCGATACGGTTTGTCTTTCCATTGCTTTTAGCAGCGACTATATGTGCATGCAATAGCAACGCCCAGGAAAAAGTTTCGTTGTCTCCAAAAGA